>NZ_JBIVHB010000003.1:0-257132 GCF_044748965.1 Cupriavidus sp. NPDC089707 | reverse complement strand
AGGCTTCGAGCTGGCCGTGTCGCGTCCGCGCGTGGTGTTCAAGGAAATCGACGGCGTCAAGAACGAGCCGTACGAACTGTTGACCGTGGACGTCGAAGACAGCCACCAGGGCGGCGTGATGGAAGAGCTGGGCCGCCGCAAGGGCGAACTGCTCGACATGGCCTCGGACGGCAAGGGCCGTACCCGCCTGGAATACCGCATCCCGGCCCGCGGCCTGATCGGCTTCCAGGGCGAGTTCATGACGCTGACGCGCGGCACCGGCCTGATCAGCCATATCTTCGACGACTACGCGCCGGTGCGCGAAGGCGGCCTGGGCGAGCGCCACAACGGCGTGCTGATCTCGCAGGACGACGGCGATGCGGTGGCCTACGCGCTGTGGAAGCTGCAGGACCGCGGCCGTATGTTCGTCAAGCCGGGCGATGCGCTGTATGAAGGCATGATCATCGGCATCCACAGCCGCGACAACGACCTGGTGGTCAACCCGATCAAGGGCAAGCAGCTGACCAACGTGCGTGCGTCGGGTACCGACGAAGCGGTGCGCCTGGTGCCGCCGATCCAGATGTCGCTGGAGTATGCGGTGGAATTCATCGCCGACGACGAACTGGTCGAGCTCACGCCCAAGAGCATCCGCCTGCGCAAGCGCCACCTGAAGGAGCACGAACGCAAGCGAGCCTCCCGCGAAGGCGCATAAGCGTTCACGGTGTCAAAAAAACCGCGCTTTCGAGCGCGGTTTTTTTATTGGTTGCAGATCGATCAGAAAAAGCCTGAAGGCAAGTTTCTACGTTCGCGGAAGCACCTCCGTAGCGGACGCACGCGGGCTGCGCCATTCCGGCGGCTTCCACAGGTAGCGGAGATCCCGGTCGCGCCACGCGTCCACGGACATGGCATGCCATTCGTGGAAGGTCAGCGTCAGTGGGTTGTGCGTGCGCACCTGGCGCGTGATGCCATACAACGGCGCCTCCCGCTCGGGGACGAAGGTGCCGAAGAGCCTGTCCCACACCGTCAGCACGCCGGCGTAGTTGCGGTCGATGTACTGCGGGTTCCTGGCGTGATGCACGCGATGGACCGAAGGCGTATTGAACACCGATTCGATCCACGGCCAGCGCCGTCCCAGCCGCGTATGGACAAAGAACTGGAATGCCAGATTAAGGCCGACGGCAAGGATCACCCAGTCCGGCGTGAAGCCGATATACGCCAGCGGAATCCAGAACAGCCACATCCCGGACAGCGGATACGTCAGGCTTTGCCGGAACGCCGTCGAGAAATTCATGCCTTCCGACGAGTGATGCGTCACGTGCGACGCCCATAGCCAGCGCACGCGATGGCTGGCGCGGTGGAACCAGTAGTAAAGGAAGTCCTGCAACAGCAGCAACAGCGCGAACGACCACGCCGTCTCGGGGACCGTACGCAATCCATGCTGGTAGCACCAGCTGTACACCGTCCGGATCATCAGCCAAAGGAAGAACGCGTCCGACGCCTGGTGCATCAACGCGAGCGCCGCATTGGAGGCGGTATCGCGCAGGCTGTACACCGACGGGTCGCGGCGCGCCCAGTACCAGGCTTCGCCGGCAATGGTCAGCAGGAAGACTGGCGCAAACGCCAGCAGCACGAGTCCGGGATCGAGCGATTCGGTGGTCATGCCGCAAGTGTGCACATTCCGTCCGGAATTGCTACGAGGGCTTCCTCCAAACGTTCTCGGGTGACGTGGGTGCGCCGCATCGGGCACATCCTCGCATTCCTGCACTCAAGCGTAGTTGTGTTGCACATAGGAAGGTAACTAATCCGGGTTAAGGAACCGTTGCGCGCGCCGTAGATGAGCAGGGCGGCGGCATGCCGCCGGATTTCGCCAACTTCTTCGACCTCTTTTTTCGCGTTTCTACCCGGAGCTTCAATGTTCAAGAACACTACCATCGGAGCCAGATTGTGGTTCATGACGATCGTTACCAATTTGTTGCTTCTGATTGTCGGCGCCGTCGGTTGGCTCGGCATGTCGCGCAGTAACGATGCCACGCGCCAGATCTATTCGCAGCAATTGTCGGCAGCGGTGCATCTTGCCGAAGCGCGTTCGAACCAGTTGCTGGTGCGAGTGCTGCTCGATCAGGCCACCTTCGCCACGGATCCGGCAGACGCCAAGGCCCGCGCCGCGACCGCCGAGGGCTTTGCGCGCGATTCCGAGAAAGCATGGAAGGCCTACCTTGCGCTGCACCGCTCGGCTGAAGAAGACAGGATGGTCGATGATGTCACCGCCAAGCGCGACGCGCTGTTCAAGCAAGGCGTGGCCCCCATGATCGCCGCGTTGCATGCGGCCGATCGTGATGCGGTGATGAAGTACGTGCTCGAGGAAATTCCCAAACTCGACATCGCCTTCACCGCGGCCAATGCAGAGCTCAACAAGCTGCAGCTGGCCAGCGCGAAGGAGGTCTACGAAGCGTCGCAGCACCGCTATCGCAACCTGTTCACGATGTCTGTCATCGCGCTGGTGCTCGGCCTGGCGTTCAGTACCGTGGTGGCGTGGCGCCTGCGCGGTTCGATCGTGCAGCCGCTCGATGTTGCCATCACGCGCTTCGACAGGATCGCCGGCGGGGATCTGAGTGTCCAGGCAGCGACCGGTGGTGGCGTGCAGGCCGATGAGGCAGCGCGCAACGAAACCGCGCGCATGCTGGGCATGCTGGGCCGCATGCAACACAGCCTGGTGGCGATGGTGGGCGAAGTGCGCGGTGGTGCCGACGCGATTGCCTCGGCCAGCAAGCAGATCGCCAGCGGCAATGCCGACCTGTCGCAGCGTACCGAGCAACAGGCCGCATCCCTGGAAGAAACCGCGTCCAGCATGGAAGAGCTGACCAGCACCGTGCGCCAGAACGCCGACAGCGCGCGTGAGGCGCGCACGCTGGCCACCGACGCCAGCGCGCTGGCAGAGCGGGGCAGCGAGGCGGTGTCGCGCGTGGTCGATACCATGCGCTCGATCGACGGCAGCTCGAGCAAGATCGTGGACATCATCGACGTGATCGAGAAGATCGCGTTCCAGACCAATATCCTGGCGCTCAATGCCGCCGTCGAAGCGGCGCGCGCCGGCGAGCACGGCCGCGGCTTCGCGGTGGTGGCGGGAGACGTCCGTGACCTGGCGCAGCGCTGCGCCGGCGCATCGAAGGAAATCCGGACGCTGATCGGCGCTTCGGTGGCGAACGTGCGCGAAGGGACGGGACTGGTCGACGATGCCGGCCGCGCCATGCAGGACATCGTCGACGCCGTGCGGCGCGTGAGCAGCATCATCGGCGATATCAGCGCAGCGTCGGACGAACAGTCGCACGGCATCGAGCAGGTCAACGTGGCGGTGTCGCAGATGGACAGCATGACCCAGCAGAACGCGGCGCTGGTCGAGCAGGCCGCTGCCGCGGCCGCTTCGCTGGAAGACCAGGCGCAGCGCCTGACCGCGCTGGTGGCGACGTTCAGGCTGGCCTGAACGCGGCCGCCCGCGGCGCATGCGCATGGTCCTTGCATGCGCCGCAAGCTGCCCATGGGGGTGCGCCTGCCGGTGCGACTGGCGTAAAATCGCCAGTTGCATTGGAGGAGTAAGACATGACTGAATTCGTCACGACCGAAGTCCACGGTGGCATCGGATACCTGACGCTGAATCGTCCGCAGGCGCTCAACGCGCTGTCGCTGGACATGATCCGCGCCATCACCCGGGCGCTGCAGGCGTGGGCTTCGGCGCCCGAAGTGGTGGCGGTAGTGGTCTCCGGTGCCGGCGGCAAGGCATTCTGCGCCGGTGGCGATATCCGCTACTTCCACAAGGCGGCGCACGAAGGCGATCCGCTGCTCGACCAGTTCTTCGTCGAGGAATACGCGCTCAATTTCCTGATCCACCGCTACGCCAAGCCCTACATCGCGCTGATGGACGGCGTGGTGATGGGCGGCGGCATGGGCATTTCGCAAGGAGCCCGGCTGCGCCTGGTCACCGAGCGCACCAGGATGGCCATGCCCGAAACCAATATCGGCCTGTTCCCCGATGTCGGCGGAGGCTGGTTCCTGGCACGCACGCCGGGCCATATCGGCGAATACCTGGGGCTGACTGGCACCGCGATCAGCGCGGCCGATGCGCTATACGCAGGCCTGGCCGACGCCTGCCTGCCGGGCAACCGGCTGGCCGAGCTGGTGGATACGCTGCGTGCGCAGCAGTTTGCCAGCGGCGATGCCGTTCTCGCGCATATCGAAGGCTTCACCGCACCGCACCGCGCTGACTGCGTGCCTGCGCAAAGCACGCTGGCGGGCCTGTCCGCACAGATCGACGCGCTGTTCGCCGGTAAAACCGCGCAGGATATCCTGGCGGCCGTCAGCGATGCGCCGGGCGACTGGGCTGCGCAGACTGCTGCCATGCTGCGCAGCCGTTCGCCGCTGATGCTGTGCGTGTCGCTGGAGCAGATCCGCCGCGCGCGCGGCATGTCGCTCGAAGATGAGCTGCGCATGGAACTGGACATGATGCACTACGTGTTCCGCAAGGGCGACGGCGTCGAGGGCATCCGTGCCCTGGCGATCGACAAGGACCACAAGCCGCGCTGGCAGCATGCCCGGCTGGATGAGGTTGGCCGCGAGACAGTCCAGTCGTTCTTCGACAGCCCGTGGCGCACGGAAGACCATCCGCTCGCCGCGCTGGGCAAGGACGCCTGATCAGCCCGTTCACTCTGCCGGGCGGGCGTGCGGGCCGCTCGGCTCACGCCGGAACAGTCGCGACTCGGGTAGAGTGGTGGCTGGACCGGCGCGGGCAAACATGCCAGCCATGGTGCCTGTGCCGTCCGCTTCAAGTGTCCACACACACAAAGGAGCCGTGATGAGTCATCCTCGTGATGTCGTTGTACTGGTGGGAAGCCTGCGCAAGGAGTCGTACAACCGCAAGCTGGCCAAGGCGCTGATCGCGCAGGCGCCGGCACAACTCAAGCTGGAGATCGTCGAGATCGGCGAGCTGCAGCTCTACAATCAGGACCTGGACGGCAAGCCGCCCCAGACCTGGGCCGCGTTCCGCGATCGCGTGCGCCGCGCCGATGCGGTGCTGTTTGTCACGCCTGAGTACAATCGCTCGGTCCCCGCGCCGCTGAAGAACGCCATCGACGTGGGCTCGCGCCCCTATGGCAGCAGCGTCTGGGATGGCAAGCCGGGCGCCATCATCAGTGCCTCGCCGGGTGCCGTCGGCGGGTTTGGCGCCAACCATCACCTGCGGCAGTCGATGGTGTTCCTCAATATTCCGATCCTGCAGCAGCCCGAGGTCTATATCGCCGGTGTTGACAAGCTGTTCGACGAGCAGGGCGGCATTGCCAACGAATCCACACGGGGCTTCCTCGACAAGTTCCTGGCCGCGTTCGCCACGTGGATCGACAAGACTTCAGCCACACGATGAGCTTGCGCGTGGCCGCGCCCTGGCACGACTGATCGTTCGTGGTCAGTATCATCGAGGTTTTCTCCGTGCCGGCTACGACCTTCGTCACGGTCTGGCCGTAGCGCGCCTGCAGCGTCTCGGGCGAAAGATCTACCAGGGTGGTAAACTCATGCGCCTCCCGAAAAGCCGCGATATTGCCGCGGCTGCATTGTGTGCGACGCCCCCGGCGCACGGGAGCTGCCTCCACCGGGCGGCGTTGATATCTGCGAGTAGCATGAGGATTGGTCACGCCGATCCGTTCCCAAATGACCCATTTCCAAGGTAAACCTGCCGCGGCAAGTCCGCGCCGCATATCCGTGGCGCCGATGATGGACTGGACTGACCGTTATTGCCGCACGTTCCACCGCCAGCTCAGTCGCCATACCTGGCTGTATACCGAGATGGTGACCACCGGCGCGCTGCTGCATGGAGACGTGCCGCGTCACCTCGATTTCGATGCTGCCGAGCAGCCCGTCGCGCTGCAACTGGGCGGCAGTGAGCCGGCAGACCTCGCCGCGGCCGCGAGGCTGGGCGAGCAATGGGGCTACAAGGAGATCAACCTGAATTGCGGCTGCCCCTCCGAGCGCGTGCAGCGCGGTGCTTTCGGCGCCTGCCTGATGGCGGAGCCCGAACTGGTTGCCGATTGCGTGAAGGCGATGCGCGATGCGGTCGGCATCCCGGTGACGGTGAAGCATCGCATCGGCATCGATACCATCGAGCACTACGATTTCGTGCGAGATTTTGTCGGCACGGTCGCGGAAGCAGGCTGCGACACATTTATCGTTCATGCGCGCAATGCCATCCTGAAAGGCCTGAGCCCAAAGGAAAACCGCGAGATTCCGCCGCTGCGCTATGAAGTCGCATACCAGCTGAAACAGGAATTTCCGCAGTTGGAGATCCTGATCAATGGCGGCATCGTCACCTATGACGAGATGGCGCGACATCTGCGACATGTCGACGGTGTGATGATTGGCCGCGAGGCCTATCACCAGCCCTATGTGCTGGCTGAAATGGATGTACGCTTCTATGGCGACGCCGAGGCACCAGTGCGATCGCGGTTGGATGTAGAGCTATCGATGCAGGGTTATATCGGCGACATGGTCGAGCGCGGCGGGTATATGGGTGCAGTCACCCGGCATATGCTGGGGCTGTACCGAGGCGTTGCGGGAGGACGAGGCTGGCGCCGCGTGCTGTCCGATGCGAAACGCATGCATGCCGCGCGCACTCGCGCCGATGTTGATGCACTGTTTGCGGAGGCGCGTACACACCTGCGTCCCCTGGCATCAGAGCCGCTGGCGGCATAGAGCGTTCGCGCCGAACGATCGGGTGTCACCCGTTATGATGGGGCGCTTGAGTCGGTGCTCTAACACCGAATCGTCAATTTATGCATCGATTGCCGAGAGTAGCGCGCGCGACACTTGCTATCGCCGATCGCCCGGAAACTGGCGCCTGGAAAGGGATTCCCCTAATTCGCCAAGGCAGGGCACTTTTCTACACTGTGCCTGCCCTCGAATGCAGGGCTTTCTTCAACTGATTATTCAGCCCGCTTCGGCGGGCTTTTTTTCGTCGGCGCGTCTGGCGCTCTTCGTTTACCCGAATGGTGCAATTCCCGGATGACAGTTACATTACAACGGCCTTCAGGGCATTTGAGATCGCTAAAGTTAAGAGTCCGCGCTGCGGACTCTTTTTTTGGCCTTTTGCGACGCGCCATTCGAGCCGGTTTGACCGGACGGCCCGGAAAAGAGTTCCATCGGTCACGCTTGCGGCGCGAGATCTATCGCGAAGTATGGCTGATGCCAACGTCCAGCGTTCCGTAGGTCGTGATCCCCGACTCCCGTCCATCGGCGCCCCCGCCCGCGCAGCCCGCCAGGGCCGCGACCAGCCCCAGCAGCGACAAGACTCCCGCCAGACGTCCAAGCATTGTTCGCATGCTCCTTCCTCGCAATCTTCCTGAAGATGGTTGGGCCATGGCCAATGCGCGAGGTTCCAGCGAACCTTGCATTGCCAAGCCGAACTGCCGGGGGAGGAGAAAAAAGAGGCAGGCAGCCCGATGGGACGGGCCGCCTGACGGGAAGATCGAGGGGGGTCAATGTCCCTCGGGGCAGAGTATCGCTGCGCGCACGTTCGGCAAGAACCCTGCAGAGGTGGGGCTGCGCATGCGATATCGCCTGCAAATGGCGACTTACCGCAAAGGCCTGTCGCGCCGCGTTCCGCGCCCATGTCTGCCCCCTGGTCCGCGTGCTACGATTCTTCGCATCGCCACAGGCGGACTGACGGCAGCAAGCGTGGACAAAGCGAACGCAAACAACGAAGAGTCATTCGGCGAGGTGTTTGAAGACTTCAGGCTGGTCTGGGTCGCCGAACAACTGCAGGATGGCAAATGGACGGCGCGCTACTGCTGGCACTACGGCACCTCGGCAGCCGCGGGCAGGGCGCTGCAGGAAGCCGTCCTCAATGGCAAGTCACGCCGGCTGTTGGGCCACTTCGGCACCGAGGCGGAGACCATTGCTGCCATCAAGCAGGCAGTATTGCTGGAGGCGAAGTGGCAGCCGCGCAAGTCGTGATGCAAGTCCAGAAAAAAATTTGTGCGGGATACTAGCCATCTCGGAAAAGAGTTTGTATAATCTTGGTTTTCGTCGATCAGCGCTTCGCTGATGACCTCTGCGGTGGCTGTAGCTCAGTTGGTAGAGTCCAGGATTGTGATTCCTGTCGTCGTGGGTTCGAGTCCCATCAGCCACCCCAAATTATTCTGCAAAACAGCGCCTTTACGGGCGCTGTTTTGCTTTGTGGAATTCCGCGCGAAGCTCGGTCCTGGTGTTCCGTCTGCCCACGACCGATGTGCCGCGCCTTTACTCCAAAGGCTTCGTATGTTTCTTCGAGCAGTGGTATTGGGCGCTAGCGTGGCAGTGGCCGCGATGATGGCCGGGTGCGCCACTGGCACGTCGGAAAAAGACATTCGAGCACGGCCGCCGATGCGCTTGTTCACGCCGGCAAAAATGGCCGATGTTGCCAAATGCCTGCGCAACAATCTTGGCGATGAGGCCACGGTAGTCAATCTGCCGGCACAGAATCAGACGGAAATCCGGATCGGGCAGCCAAAAGGCGGCGGCGAGTTTGCATATGCCTATCTGATCTCGCTGACGGCCAAGCCGGATGGCACGGCCGTCGAACTGCGCAAGACCGATACGTGGTTCCCGCAGATGACGCCGCAAGAACTGGAAACGGAAACCAAGGCGTGCGCGCGTAGCTGATGCAGGGCAGGCCGCTGGTCGGAAAGTCAGGTCATCTTCAGATGGCCAGCTTGCTCGTGGTTTCCAGTTCAAGCATCCTGCAGATGGCGGCCATGCTGCCCACCATGGTCCGGCGCTGCGCGCCCTGATAGACGCGTACGCCCTTGCACTGGCGGAAGGGTACCGGTTTGACCGGGCGGCGGGCGGCGACGGGGTGGGTTTGCGGCATGGTTGCACCTCTTTTTCAGGCAAAAGCGGGGTCAACACCCGGCAAGCCGGGCGGCGTCTGCAAAGCAATGGAAGCGGATGGGTCCGCGCAGGCGAAGCGCCTGCAGTGCCCGGTTAGAAGCCGGAGGATCGGATCAGACCGACCGCAATGCCTTCCAGCGAAAACTCTTCGCGCCCGGGTTCAACGATGATGTTGGCGAAGTCCGGGTTTTCTGCGATCAACTCGATATGGCCGCCGCGCCGTTGCAGGCGCTTGACCGTGACATCGTCGCCGAGTCGCGCCACCACGATCTTGCCGTTGGGCGCTTCGCTGGCGCGCCGCACGGCGAGCAAGTCGCCGTCGAGAATGCCGGCGTCGCGCATGCTCAGGCCGCGCACGCGCAGCAGGTAGTCGGGGCGTTCATCGAAGACCGAGGCGTCGACCTGGTATTGGCGGTCGATATGCTCGGCGGCAAGGATGGGACTGCCGGCGGCAACGCGGCCTACCAACGGCAGCGTCAGCTGCAATACGCCGGGGATGGGCAGCGAGAACTGGTCCGGCATCTCCGAGTCGCTGCGTGAAACCTTCAGGCGGATGCCGCGCGAGGCGCCTGGCGTCAACTCGATCACGCCTTTGCGGGCCAGCGCGCGCAAGTGTTCTTCCGCTGCGTTTGGCGAGGAAAAGCCGAATTCGGCAGCAATTTCGGCGCGCGTGGGCGGGAAGCCGGTACGGCGGATCGTATTGCGGATCAGATCGAAAATCTGCTGCTGCCGGGGTGTCAGGGTCGCCATGGGATCGCCGTTCCGTGCGGGCGCGCTGGGGCAGGGCTGGGATGGGCTGCCCAACGAGCTGTGCTGTCGAGCTGGGCTGTCCGCAGGTATCCTGCATCCGGCGAGCCGGGCACTGTATGTTTAAACAGTATGCTGTGATTTTATACAGTATCGGCGTCAGTGCAAGCAGAATTTTTGCTGGCGTGCGTGGACCGATCGGCCTCGGCGCGCGCCATGCTGGCGGAAGTCCGCCATTACAATCGCGACTCGATCTCCCGGCGCTTGCGTTCCCTTCCTGTTTCCTGAGCCTCCAGCACCCATGACCCAATTGCCTCGCATCGTTGTATTGGCTACCGGCGGCACCATTGCCGGCGCTTCCGGGAACCCTGCCAGTAGCGCGCACTACCAGGCGGCCACCGTGCCCGTGTCGTCGTTGCTGGCCGCGGTTCCGGTACTGAAGTCGGTGGCGCGGATCGAAGCCGAGCAAGTGGCGCAGGTCGACAGCAAGGACATGACCTTCGCGCTCTGGGCGGCGCTTGCGGCGCGCGTGGAGCACTGGTCGGCGCAGGCGGATGTGGCGGGCATCGTGATCACGCACGGCACCGATACGCTGGAAGAGACTGCGATGGCGCTGCACCTCACGCAGGCATGCCCGGTCCCGGTGGTGATGACGGCGGCGATGCGGCCGTCCACCTCGCTGTCGGCTGACGGTCCGCTCAACCTGCTCGACGCGGTGCGGGTGGCGGTCCATCCGGATGCGCGCGGCAAGGGGGTTCTGGTGGTGCTGAACCAGCAGATCCACGCGGCGCGCGATGTTGCCAAGGCGCATACCTCGGCAGTGGATGCCTTCGTGTCCCAATGCGGGCCGCTCGGGATGGTGCAGGACGACTACGTGCGGTTCGCCCGCACGCCCCGGCAGGCATGGGCGATCGGGCCGATGCCACGCGCGTGGCCGGTGGTTGAGATCGTGGCGAGCTACACGCAGCCGGGTCGTGTCGCCGTCGACGCGCTGGTGCAGGCTGGCGTGGCCGGCCTGGTGGTGGCCGCGGCGGGCAATGGTTCGATACATGAAGTGCTGGCAGAGGCCCTGGTGGATGCCGCCGCCGCCGGCGTGGCTGTGGTGCGCAGTTCACGCACTGGGGCCGGTCATGTGGCGATCCCGGTGCATCCTGGCCCGTCCGATGGCGTTTTCGTCTCTGCCGCGGACCTGAATCCGTACAAGGCGAGGGTGCTGCTTACACTGGCGCTGGCGGCCGATCCTGCGCTGGCGCGGGATCCAGTGCGCTTGCAGGCAGCGTTTGCCAAGGCCTGAAGCGGCCTTGCTGCTTGCGCGCCCGGTTCACGCCGGGCTATAATTTAAGGCTATTCAACCTTGCCGCACCGGACTCGTGACGCCCGGGTGGCTAATCCCAAAAGGAGCGTCAATGCGTCATTACGAAATCGTCTTCATCGTCCACCCGGACCAGAGCGAACAAGTGCCGGCCATGATCGAGCGCTACAAGCAGCTCGTGACCTCGCAGAACGGCAACGTTCACCGCGTGGAAGACTGGGGCCGTCGCCAGATGGCCTACATGATCCAGAAGCTGGCCAAGGCTCACTACGTTTGCCTGAACATCGAATGCGGCAAGGACACCCTGGCTGAACTGGAACACGCGTTCAAGTTCAACGACGCCGTCCTGCGCCACCTGATCGTGCAGACCAAGAAGGCCGAGACCGCTCCTTCGCCGATGATGAAGGAAGTGCAGCGCGAAGAAGCCCGCAAGGCCGCGCAAACGACCACCGAAGGCCAGGCCGCCTGAGTGCGGACTGCGGTGCGCGCCCAGGCTGACAGCGTCGGCCGCGGCGGCACTGATGGCAAACGGCAAGAGGCCCCGCGTTGAACCAGCTTCGGCTCGCCGCCACCCTGGCGGAACGCGATGCCCTGCGCTATACCCCGGCCGGAGTGCCCGTCGTGAACTGCATCCTGCAGTACAGCGGCGAGGCGGTCGAGGCGGAAACGCCGCGGCAGGTCGAGTTTGCCATCGCTGCGATGGGGATCGGACAGGTTGGCCAGCGGCTTGAGCGACTACCGCTCGGCACGCTGCTCGACTGCGAAGGATTCCTCGCCCGCAAGCATCGCAACAGCAAGGCTCTCGTCTTTCACATCACCGGATGTAAAGCATTCGTAAAGGATTGAATCATGGCATTCGTCAAACGTGACAACAAGAACAAGAAGCGCTTCCAGCAACAGAACCCGCTGTTCAAGCGCAAGCGCTTCTGCCGCTTCACCGTGGCTGGCGTGGAACAGATCGACTACAAGGATCTGGACACCCTGAAGGACTTCGTCGGCGACAACGGCAAGATCACGCCGGCCCGCCTGACCGGCACCAAGGCCCACTATCAGCGTCAGCTGGATACGGCGATCAAGCGTGCGCGTTTCCTCGCGCTGCTGCCGTACACCGACCTGCACAAGAACTGATAGGCCCTAGGTCCGTAACGGAGAAAACACGATGCAAGTCATTCTGCTGGAAAAAGTCATCAACCTGGGCAACCTGGGTGACATCGTCAAGGTGAAGGACGGTTACGCTCGTAACTTCCTGATCCCGTCGAAGAAGGCGCGTCGCGCCACGCAAACCGCGATCGCCGAATTCGAAGTCAAGCGCGCCGAGCTGGAAAAGGCCGCTGCCGAGAAGCTGGCCGCCGCGCAAGCCGAAGGCGAAAAGCTGAACGGCCTGACCGTCCAGATCAGCCAGAAGTCGGGTGTGGACGGCCGTCTGTTCGGCTCGGTCACCAACGCCGACATCGCCGTGGCGCTGGAGGGCCAAGGCTTCAAGCTCGAGAAGGCGCAGGTTCGCCTGCCGAACGGCCCGCTGAAGATGGTGGGCGACCACCCGATCAGCGTCGCGCTGCACACCGACGTCGTGGTCGACGTGACCGTGTCGGTGCTGGGCGAGCAGGTCTAAGACCCGCTGCAGCGGTGCCGCCTGGCGGCGCCGCTCGAAACACTGCAAGCAAAAAAGGCAGGAGCCCTGGCTCCTGCCTTTTTTGTTGCCCGCTTGCACTGGCTGGCAGATGTCCGGCAAATGTCCGGTCTAGTGCGTCCTCCTGCCAGCGTCCCGCCGTTATAATCCCTCCTCATGAACGCGCCCGTCGCCGACCCCCAACTCGATAACCTCAAGGTCCCGCCGCATTCCATCGAAGCCGAGCAGTCAGTGCTCGGTGGCCTGCTGCTGGACAATGCCGCCTGGGACCGCATTGCGGACTTCCTTTCGGAGGCGGATTTCTACCGCTTCGACCACCGGATGATCTTTCAGAGCATCGCCCGGTTGATCTCGGCCACCAAGCCGGCCGACGTGATCACGGTCTACGAAATGCTGCAGGTTGCGGGCAAGGCCGAGGAGGTTGGTGGGCTGGCGTACCTGAATTCGCTGGCACAGAACACGCCTAGCGCGGCCAACATCCGCCGCTATGCGGAAATCGTGCGCGAGCGTTCGGTGCTGCGCAAACTGGTTACCGTGGCCGACGACATCGCCTCGGCCGCCTTCGCGCCCAAGGGGCGGGAAGTGCGTGAGTTGCTGGACGAAGCCGAATCCAAGGTTTTTGCAATCGCCGAAGAAGGCGCGCGTGGCCAGGCGGGCTTCCAGGAGATTCAGCCGCTGCTGACGCAGGTGGTTGAGCGAATCGACGAGCTGTACCATCGCGACAGCACCAGCGACGTGACCGGCGTACCGACCGGCTTCGTGGATCTGGACCGGATGACCAGCGGCATGCAGGGGGGCGACCTGATCATCGTGGCCGGCCGTCCCTCGATGGGTAAGACCGCGTTCTCGCTGAACATCGGCGAGCATGTGGCGGTGGAGCAAGGCCTGCCGGTGGCGGTGTTCTCGATGGAAATGGCGGGGACGCAGCTGGCCATGCGTATGCTGGGATCGGTCGGACGGCTGGACCAGCACCGGCTGCGTACCGGCCGCCTGCTGGATGAAGACTGGCCGCGCCTGACGCATGCCATCCAGCGCATGAACGATGCGCAGCTGTTCATCGACGAAACCCCCGCTCTGAACCCGATGGAACTGCGGGCGCGCTCGCGCCGCCTGGCGCGCCAGTGCGGGCAGCTCGGCCTGATCATCATCGACTACCTGCAGCTGATGTCGGGCTCTGGCGGCGGTGAGAACCGCGCGACGGAAATTTCAGAAATTTCCCGTTCGCTGAAGGGGCTGGCCAAGGAACTCAACTGCCCGGTGATCGCGCTGTCGCAGCTGAACCGAAGCCTGGAACAGCGTCCCAACAAACGTCCGGTGATGTCCGATCTGCGCGAATCCGGCGCTATCGAACAGGATGCCGACGTGATCCTGTTCATCTACCGCGACGAGGTCTACAACCCCGATTCGCAGGACAAGGGCACGTCCGAAATCATTATCGGCAAGCAGCGTAACGGCCCGATCGGCACAGTGCGGCTGACCTTCCTGGGCCAGTTCACCAAGTTCGACAACTTCACCGGCGGCCCGGCGTTCTTCGACAACGACACCTGACGAAGTCAAGCCCGCCCGCGAGATCACGGCGCATCCCGTCTCGTTTGTGCCAAATTGGCGGGCAATGTCCGCGCAACCCTGTAAAATATTGCGCTTTGATGACAGCCGCCTAACCGGTGGCGGTCATAACACGCGTTCGTTCAATCTGTAACACATCAGCAGCGCTACACGCGCCGCCTTAAGGAACATTCCATGTTCGGCCGATTCATGCCCACTGAGGGCAAGTTCTTCGAATATTTCAACCAGCACGCCGACTGCGCGGTGACCGCCGCCCACGAGCTCCAGGCCCTGGTCAACGACCTGCCCAACGCCGAGGCGCACGCCCGCCGTGTCCAGGCCACCGAGAAGAAGGCCGACCGCATCACGCACGACACCATCGACCTGCTGCACAAGACCTTCATCACGCCGCTGGACCGCGACGAGATCCACAAGCTCATCACGACCATGGACGATATCCTGGATCTGATGGAGGACGTGGCCGAGACCATCTCGCTGTACGACGTGACCAACCTGACCGAAGAGGCGCTGCGCCTGGCCGCGATCTGCGTGCAGTGCTGCGACCAGGTCAAGATCGCGGTGGGCCTGCTCGAGGACATGGGGAACGCCAGCACCATCCTGAAGACCGCCCAGCAGATCGACCAGCTCGAGTCCGAGGCCGACCGCGTGATGCGCTCTGCGATGTCGAAGCTGTTCCGCGACGAGACCGACGTGAAGCGCCTGATCAAGCTGAAGGCCATCTACGAACAGCTCGAGACGATCACCGACAAGTGCGAGGACGTCGCCAACATCATCGAAGGCATCGTCCTGGAAAACGCCTGAGGCGGCAATCGGCATGCAGACCATTCAAATGAGCCTGTGGGTGATTGCCCTGCTGGTGGCGCTCGCGCTGCTGTTCGACTTCATGAACGGCTTCCACGACGCAGCCAACTCGATCGCCACGGTGGTATCCACGGGCGTGCTCAAGCCGCACCATGCGGTGGCCATGGCGGCGATGTGCAACGTCGTCGCGATCTTCGTGTTCCACCTGAAGGTGGCGGCCACCGTCGGGACCGGGACTATCCAGGGCGGTGTCGTTGACCACTATGTCATCTTCGGCGCGCTGGTCGGGGCGATCGCGTGGAACGTCATCACCTGGTACTACGGTATTCCGTCGTCGTCGTCGCATGCGCTGATCGGCGGGCTGGTGGGTGCCGCGGTTGCCAAGGCCGGCACCGGCGCGCTGGTTGCCAGCGGCCTGCTGAAGACGGTGGCGTTCATTCTGGTGTCGCCTTTCCTCGGCTTCCTGCTGGGTTCGCTGATGATGGTCACCGTCGGCTGGACCTTTTTCCGAACGCCGCCATCGCGCGTTGACCGGTGGTTCCGGCGGCTGCAGCTGGTATCGGCTTCGCTGTACAGCCTGGGGCATGGCGGCAATGATGCGCAGAAGACCATCGGCATCATCTGGATGCTGCTGCTCGCCAGCGGCCATGTGCTGGCCGGCGATCCGCCGCCCACGTGGGTGATCGTCAGCTGCTATGTGGCGATCGGCATGGGCACGCTGTTCGGCGGCTGGCGCATCGTGCGCACCATGGGCCAGAAGATCACCAAGCTCAAGCCCGTGGGCGGCTTCTGCGCGGAGACCGGCGGTGCGATGACGCTGTTCTTTGCCTCGGCGCTGGGCGTGCCGGTGTCCACCACGCATACGATCACCGGTGCCATCGTCGGTGTCGGTTCGTCGCAGAAGATGTCGGCGGTGCGCTGGGGCGTGGCCGGCAATATCGTGTGGGCCTGGGTGCTGACGATTCCGGCATCGGCCTTCATGGCGGCGATCGCATGGTGGATCGGGCGCCATATCCTGTAACGCGGGATTGGACGGTCATGCAAACAGCAAAAAGCCAGGCAACTGCCTGGCTTTTTGTTTGCCCGCGTGCCGGGCGCTCAGCGGTTGGCGAAGGCGGCGATGGGATCGTCGTCATCGGGCAGCGGGGCCGGTTCTGGTACCAGCGGCGCCGGCGCAGGGACCGGTGTGGCTGGAGGAGGCAGGTTGATCGCGCCTGAAACCACCCGCCGCGCGCCGTTGTAGCGCGACGCCCAGTATGGCTTGCCCATGTCTTCCAGCCGCACGGTGCCGCCGGACGATGGCGCATGGACAAAGCGGTTCTGGCCGACGTAGATGCCGACGTGTGAATTGGCGCGTCCGGTGGTGTTGAAGAACACCAGGTCGCCCGAAGCCACTTCGCTGCGGTCGAGCGTGGAGCCCCGGGTGCCCATGGCTTCGGTGGTGCGCGGCAGGTTCACGTTGGCGGCCCGGGATACCACATAGCGCACCAATCCGCTGCAGTCGAAGCCGGAGTCCGGTGTGTTGCCGCCGTAGCGGTAAGGCGTGCCGACCAGCGACATCGCCTGGATCGAGATTTCCTCCAGCCCCGCGCTGGGATCGACCATGGGCTTGCCGGGCGTGCGCGGCAAGCTGCCGTGGCGCGAGGGCGGGGAACTGGCGCACGCTGCCAGTAGCAGTGCCGCGGCGCAGAGCAGCGGCAGGCCGGCCCGGGCGAGCGGCCCGGGCGGTGCGGGAGGACTGGAAGAACTATGGGTACGGCGCAATGGCATCGCTGGATTCCGGTCGCCGGCCTGCCGGCGCACCGGAAACCTTGCCGCTACCAGCGTAGCTGGGCGTTGCGCGTACCGGTGCTGACCTTGATCGACTTGGCCTGGCCCTTGTAACTGGCTTCGATATTGTAGCTGCCTTCTGGCGCACGTATCAGGCAGCGGGGCCCGGCGGCGCGGAAGGTTGCGACCTCCTGTTCGTCGCGTACCAGCTTGACCGCGACGTCGGACAGGAACTCGCCCGCGGCGCCCTGCGTGAACAGGATGCCGATATTGAAATCCTTCTCGCGCGCGGCAAGCGCCCGGCGCTCGTCTTCGGCGACACCGCCACAGACATAGCTGACCGGGCCCATGGTGCGGATCACCAGGTCGTCAGCCGCTGCGCGCGCCTGAAGCGGGCAGGTCAGGGCCATGGCAGCGCTAATCAGCGCGGCCAGGCGGAGATGCTGTTGGTTCATCGACGCCTCCAGTGGGGGTGCGGGACAACAAGCGGGTGTGCGGACATCATAGCCGCATCGTGCTTGCCGTTCACGACAGTGAGCCGGGGCGCCTCCCGCAAGGGAGGCGCCCCGGCTGCAGTCCGCGTCAGAGTACGTCGCCGGCGTGGTCGGCCAGGCGCGAGCGTTCGCCGCGCGCCAGCGTGATATGGCCGCTGTGGCTCCAGCCCTTGAAGCGGTCCACCACGTAGGTCAGGCCGGACGAGCCTTCAGTCAGGTACGGCGTGTCGATTTGCGCGATATTGCCCAGGCAGATGATCTTGGTACCGGGGCCCGCGCGCGTCACCAGCGTCTTCATCTGCTTGGGCGTCAGGTTCTGCGCCTCGTCGATGATGACGAACTTGTTGACGAAGGTGCGGCCGCGCATGAAGTTCATGCTCTTGACCTTGATGCGCGAGCGGATCAGCTCCTGCGTGGCGGCGCGGCCCCAGTCGCCGGCGCTGTCATCGCTCTTCTGCAGCACTTCGAGGTTGTCGTCGAATGCGCCCATCCACGGCTGCATCTTCTCTTCCTCGGTGCCGGGCAGGAAGCCGATGTCCTCGCCGACCGGTACGGTGGCGCGGGTGACGATGATCTCGTTGTAGAGCTTCTGGTCGAGCACCTGCTCCAGGCCCGCCGCCAGCGCCAGCAGCGTCTTGCCAGTACCGGCCTGGCCCAGCAGCGTGACGAAGTCAATGTCCGGATTCATCAGCAGGTTGAGCGCGAAGTTCTGTTCGCGGTTGCGCGCGGTCACGCTCCACACATTGTTCTTGTGGTGCGTGTAGTCCTTGAGCGTCTGCAACAGCGCGGTCTTGCCGTTGATTTCCTTGACCTGCGCGTACAGCGGCAGGCTGCCGTCGACCGGTTCCAGGTAGACGAACTGGTTGACCAGGAAGGAGGGCACCAGCGGCCCGGTCAGGCGATAGAACATCGCGCCGGACTTGGGATCCTGCCAGCTTTCCACGCCCTTGCCGTGCTTGGTCCAGAAGTCGCCGGACAACTGCATGACGCCGGCGTAGAGCAGGTCCTTGTCTTCCAGTACCTGATCGTTGTAGTAGTCCTCCGCCGGCAGCCCCAGTGCGCGCGCCTTGATGCGCATGTTGATGTCTTTGGACACCAGCACGACCTGGCGCTCGGGGTACTGCTGCTGCAGCGCGCTGACCACGCCCAGGATCTGGTTGTCGGCCTTGCCCTGCGGCAGGCCCTCGGGCAGCTTGATATCGTTCAGTCGTGTCTGGAAGAAAAGCTTGCCCTGCGCGTCGCGGTTGCCGAGCTTTTCCAGCGGCAAGCCCTCGTCGAGTACGCCGTCGGTGCCGCCCACCAGCGAATCGAGCGTGCGGCTGACCATGCGCGCGTTGCGCGCGACTTCGCTCATGCCCTTCTTGTGGTTGTCCAGTTCTTCGAGCGTCATCATCGGCAGATAGATGTCGTGTTCCTCGAAGCGGAAGAGCGAACTCGGGTCGTGCATCAGCACGTTGGTGTCGAGAACGAACAGCTTGCTCGGCCCTTCGGCCTTGCGCGCGCGGCGCGAGGTGCCGGCCACGGGCTTGACCAGGCTGACCGGCGGGGCGCTGGCGGTCGGCGCGGGCCCGGCCGGGGTTTCGGTGCTGCGGGCGCGGGTTCCACCGGCGGCGCGTGCCTTCACGGCAGGCGGCTTGGCTTCACCGGTTTCCAGCAATGCCACGCGCTCGAGTGCCGGCACAGGTTTCTTCAACTGTGTGGCGGACTTGGCCTTGGGCACCGCGGAGACCGGAGCAAATTCGCTCGGATCCAGCAATTGGGCAGGCTTGGCGGGCATGGTAGGCAGCGGCATGCTTGGCTTTCCTTTCAGGGGGACGAGAGAGGGGCTAAGGCGTCAGTGCCGCGACGCGCGACTGCGTCGTGGCCAGGGGCCGGGGCATGCATGCGCGAGGCACCCGGCGCGGACAGGCATGAGCGCAAACAAAAAAGCCGCCATGCCTGCATAACAGGGTTGGCGGCTTCTTTGCGGACCGGCGACACGGCAGGTCCGCGACCGGCCTGTGGCGCGAACCGCCTGGGCCGGGAAGTCGAATCAGCGTGGCATCCGGAATCTGAACTCATTACGGGCCAATGTATCTGAAGGTCCCGGGTTTGGCAATTGGGTTTGCCAACCCTTTGCGGCGCCGGCTGTACGCCGTGTCGCAGACACGCAAAATCGCGCAAGACCTCAGATGGCGCGCACCAGTTCCAGGATTTCGTCGACATGGTTCGGCACCTTGATGCCGCGCAGCTCGTGCCGCAGGATGCCCTTGCCGTCGATGACAAAGGTGCTGCGCTCGATGCCGCGGTACTCCTTGCCATAAAGCTTTTTCATCTTGATGACATCGAACAGCGAGCACACCGCTTCGTCGGCATCGGTGATCAGTTCAAACGGCAGTTCAAGCTTGGCCTTGAAGTTTTCGTGCGAGCGGATGCTGTCGCGCGAGATGCCGAGCACCTGCACGCCGGCCTTGGTGAAATCATCGTACTGGTCGCGGAAGTTCATGGCCTCCGTGGTGCACCCCGGCGTGTTGTCCTTCGGGTAGAAGTACAGCACCACCGTCTTGCCGCGGAAGTCGGCAAGACGGAAGGTGGCGTCGCCGGTCATCGGCGCGCTGAAGTCGGGTACGGCCTTGTTGAGACTGATCGTCATTCTTGTGGCTCCTGGGCAAGGGGCAGGGAGATTCGGGAGGGGGTGCTGCCGCCTTAGCGGGAGCAGATTGGGGCGTGCACCCGGACTTCAAGCGTGGCGTGGGCTCAACTTTGCGGTGGGCGCGCCAGGCGGTTCCGCGTCGGCGTCAGGCAGCGCCGGCAGCCGGCTCGAGCAGCAGCACCGCAGCCACCTTGCGGCCCTCGGCCATCAGGATGTTGTAGGTGCGGCAGGCGGCCTGCATGTCCATCGCGTCGACGCCCACATGGCGGCGCGACAGCGACGCGGTCAGGCGCGGATGCGGAAAGCGCAGGCGGGACCCGGTGCCGAGCAGCACCACTTCAGGATTGAGCTCGGCCAGTTGTTCGAAATGAACCGGCTCCAGGTCTTCGAATCGGTTCACCGGCCAGGGCCGGATCTCGCCTTCGGGCATGACCAGGATCGAGGTGGTGTGGCGGACGAGGTTGATTTCGATATAGTCCGGCCCATAGGCCGTGACGGTATTCAGCGACTGGGGCTGGTCGGCGTGGAGTTTCACTTGGAGGCCTCTGCGGCGGCCGCCGCGGATTGCCTGGCCGGCCCGTGGGGCGGATGGCCTGCAGCGCGGGCGGTCGTGATGTGATGGGCAGGACAGGAGCAGGGGCGGAACAAGGCCCGCGGTGGATTGCCGTACGCGTCGCTGGCGTACGCTGCAATGCAAGAATCCCTGCCGAAGTCTGTCATAATCCGATAAATTATAGCTTTTGCCTCCCTGTTTGCCACGCCTGTGCCTTGCTCGCGTTGCATTGCAGCGGACGGCACCTCCGCGTTCGCTCAGATTTAGCCAGATTTCCTGCCCGGTGCCGCCGACACGGCACACTATCCCTGCCCGACAGCTTGCCCCGACATCGCCGTGAAACCCATCCAGAAATCCAACAAACTCAATAACGTTTGCTACGACATCCGCGGTCCGGTGCTGGAAAAGGCCAAGCAGATGGAGGAAGAAGGGCACAAGATCATCAAGCTGAATATCGGCAACCTGGCCGTATTCGGTTTTGACGCGCCGGAAGAGATTCAGCAGGACATGATGCGAAACCTGCCGAATTCGGCAGGTTATTCCGATTCCAAGGGCATTTTCGCTGCACGTAAGGCGATCATGCACTATACCCAGCAAAAAAATATCGAAGGCGTCGGCCTGGACGATATTTATGTCGGCAACGGCGCCTCCGAACTGATCGTAATGGCGGTCAACGCGCTGCTCAATACCGGCGATGAAGTGCTGGTGCCGGCGCCCGACTACCCGCTGTGGACCGCGGCGGTCAGCCTGTCGGGCGGCACGCCGGTGCACTATATCTGCGACGAGGCCAACGACTGGATGCCCGATCCGGCCGATATCCGCGCCCGTATCACGCCGCATACCAAGGCCATCGTCATCATCAACCCGAACAACCCCACGGGGGCGCTGTATTCGGATGAACTGCTGCTCGAGATCGTTTCCATCGCGCGCGAGCACGGCCTGATCATCTTCGCCGATGAGATCTACGACAAGGTCCTGTACGACGGCGTCACCCACACCTCGATCGCCTCGCTGTCGACCGACGTACTGACGGTGACCTTCAACGGCCTGTCGAAGAACTACCGCTCGTGCGGCTACCGCGCCGGCTGGATGGTGGTGTCGGGCGACAAGCGCCCGGCCATCGACTACATCGAAGGCCTGAACATGCTGTCGTCGATGCGCCTGTGCGCCAACGTGCCGGGCCAGTGGGCGATCCAGACCGCGCTGGGCGGCTACCAGAGCATCAACGACCTGGTCGGGGAGGGCGGGCGCCTGCGCCGCCAGCGCGACCTGGCCTACGAGCTGATCACCGCGATCCCGGGCGTGACCTGCGTCAAGCCCAAGGCGGCGCTGTACCTGTTCCCGAAGCTGGACCTGTCGATGTACCCGGTGCAGGACGACCAGGAGTTCATTTATGAACTGCTGCAGGAGTCCAAGGTGCTGCTGGTGCAAGGCTCCGGCTTCAACTGGGCCAAGCCCGACCATTTCCGCATCGTGTTCCTGCCGCACGAGGAAGACCTGCGCGAGGCCATCGGCCGCATCGCGCGCTTCCTCGAGGCGTACCGAAAACGCCACGGCAAGGCAGCGGCCTGATTCCTCCGGCCGCGCCGCAACCCATCCTTAGCAACTCAGAAGATTGTCCATGAACCCCATCAAAGTTGGCCTGCTCGGCATCGGTACCGTCGGTAGCGGCACGTTCAACGTGCTCAAGCGCAACCAGGAAGAAATTCGTCGCCGCGCCGGCCGCGGCATCGAGATTGCCGTGGTGGCCGATCTCAACACCGAACGCGCGCGCGAACTGACCAACGGGGAAGTGGAGATCGTCAGCGACGCGCACCAGGTGGTGACGCGCCCCGACATCGACATCGTCATCGAACTGATCGGCGGCTACGGCGTGGCGCGCGAGCTGGTGCTCAAGGCCATCGAGAACGGCAAGCACGTGGTCACCGCCAACAAGGCGCTGCTGGCCGTGCATGGCAACGAGATCTTCGAAGCCGCGCGCAAGAAGGGCGTGATCGTGGCCTTCGAAGCCGCGGTCGCCGGCGGCATCCCCATCATCAAGGCGCTGCGCGAAGGCCTGACCGCCAACCGCATCCAGTGGATCGCCGGCATCATCAACGGCACCACCAACTTTATCCTGTCCGAGATGCGCGACAAGGGCCTGGATTTCGACGTGGTCCTGAAAGAAGCGCAGCAGCTGGGCTATGCCGAGGCTGACCCGACCTTCGACATCGAGGGCGTCGATGCCGCGCACAAGGTCACGCTGATGAGCGCGATTGCGTTCGGCATGCCGGTGCAGTTCGACAAGGCGCACGTGGAAGGCATCACCAGGCTGTCTGCCACCGACATCAAGTACGCCGAGGAACTGGGCTACCGCATCAAGCTGCTTGGCATCACGCGCCGCCGCGATGACGGCGTGGAACTGCGCGTGCATCCGACACTGGTGCCGGCCGCGCGCCTGATCGCCAACGTGGAAGGCGCCATGAACGCCGTGCTGGTGCAGGGCGACGCCGTGGGCGCGACGCTGTACTACGGCAAGGGCGCCGGCGCCGAGCCGACCGCTTCGGCCGTGATCGCCGACCTGGTCGACGTGACCCGCCTGCACACCGCCGACCCGAACCACCGCGTGCCGCACCTGGCGTTCCAGCCGGACGAGCTGTCGAGCGTGCCGGTGCTGCCGATCGAAGAGATCAACAGCTCGTACTACCTGCGCATGCGCGTAGCCGACGAGACCGGCGTGCTGGCCGAGATCACCCGCATCCTGGCCGAAGGCGGCATCTCGATCGACGCCATGTTGCAGAAGGAATCGCGCGAAGGCGAGCCGCAGACCGACATCATCATCCTCACGCACGTCACGCGAGAGAAGCACGTCAACGCCGCCATCGCCAAGATCGAGGCGCTGCAGACCGTGCTATCCGACGTGACGCGCCTGCGCATGGAAGAACTGAACTAAGCGCAGCCACCGCACAGCCACATGAAATACCAGTCGACCCGCGGCCATGACATGCCGCAATCGTTCTCCGAGATCCTGCTCGGCGGCCTGGCCCCGGATGGCGGCCTGTACCTGCCGAAGCAGTATCCGCAAGTCACGGCCGACGAGCTGGAGGCCTGGCGCAAGCTGCCATATGCCGACCTGGCCTATGAAATCCTGCGCAAGTTCTGCGACGACATTCCCGCCGAGGACCTGCGCGCGCTGACGCGCAAGACCTACACCGCCGAGGTGTACTGCAACGCGCGCGAAGGCGACAACACCGCCGACATCACGCCGCTGCGCACGCTGGGCGAAGAAGGTGGTACGAAGCTGCAACTGCTGGGCCTGTCCAACGGCCCGACGCTGGCCTTCAAGGACATGGCGATGCAGTTGCTCGGCAACCTGTTCGAGTACGCGCTCGCCCGTGCCGGTCAGGAGCTGAACATTTTGGGCGCTACCTCCGGTGACACCGGCAGCGCCGCCGAGTACGCGATGCGTGGCAAGCGCGGCATCCGCGTGTTCATGCTGAGCCCGCACCGCAAGATGAGCGCGTTCCAGACCGCGCAGATGTTCAGCCTGCAGGACCCGAACATCTTCAACATCGCCATCGAAGGCGTGTTCGACGACGCCCAGGATATCGTCAAGGCCGTCTCCAACGACCACGATTTCAAGGCGCGCCAGAAGATCGGCACGGTCAACTCGATCAACTGGGCGCGCGTGGTGGCCCAGGTCGTGTACTACTTCAAGGGCTGGCTGCTCGCGACCGATGGCCCGGGCCAGAAGGTCTCGTTCTGCGTGCCGTCGGGCAATTTCGGCAATGTCTGCGCCGGCCATATTGCGCGCATGATGGGCCTGCCCATCGACAAGCTGGTGGTCGCCACCAACGAGAACGACGTGCTCGACGAATTCTTCCGCACCGGCGCCTACCGCGTGCGCAAGTCGGCCGAGACCTATCATACGTCCAGCCCGAGCATGGACATCTCCAAGGCCTCGAACTTCGAGCGCTTTGTGTTCGACCTGCTGGGCCAGGACGCCGGCAAGCTGGCGGCGCTATTCCGCGACGTAGAGGAAAAGGGCGGCTTCGACCTGTCGGGCACGCCGGAATTCGACCGCATCCGCCAGTTCGGCTTTGTCTCGGGCCGCAGCACGCACGAGGACCGGGTGGCGACCATCCGCGACTTGTCGTCGCGCTATGGCATCACCATCGATACCCACACCGCCGACGGCGTCAAGGTGGCGCGCGAGCATCTCAGCGCCGGCGTGCCGATGGTGGTGCTGGAAACCGCGCTGCCGGCCAAGTTTGCCGACACCATCCGCGAGGCGCTCGGACATGAGCCGGAGCGTCCGGCCAAGTTCGAAGGCATCGAGAGCCTGCCGCAGCGCTTTGAAGTGATGCCGGCCGACGCCGCCCAGGTCAAGGCCTATATCGCCGGCCATACCGGCCTGTAAGCGCGTTGGCGCCATCGGCACGCTGCGGCACCGCCGCATGCCGTGTCCGCGCCAACTCGCTACAATCAGGCTGCGGGCCCGATCCTCGGCCCCCGGATTGCTTTCCCCATTGTGGGCGGAAGCAATGCGCGAGCCGTTTTTCATGGGCCAACCCTCTTTGCACACTGTGCCCATCGCACCATGACCCAAGCCGCAGCACCTTCCCGTCCCCCAATGCTGACCATGGCCCAGGCGCTTGACGCGCTGCTGTCCGCCGCGCGCCCGCTGGCGCAGGTGGAGCAGGTCGACACGCTTGACGCCAATGGCCGCGTGCTGGCCGCGCCCGTGACCAGCGCGCTGCGCGTGCCGCCGGCGGACAACACTTCGATGGATGGCTACGCCATGCGCGCCGCCGAGGTCCCGGCAGCGGGCACGCGGCTGCGCGTGTCGCAGCGGATTCCGGCGGGGCATGTCGGCACCGAACTGCAGCCCGGCACCGCCGCGCGCATCTTTACCGGGGGCCTGATTCCGCCAGGTGCCGACGCCGTCGTGATGCAGGAGCAATGCGCGGCGGAAGGCGAGGACGTGATCGTCAACCACGTGCCGCAATCCGGTGAATGGATCCGGCGCGCAGGTGAGGACATTGAAGCCGGCAGCGTGATCCTGCCCGCGGGCACGCGGCTGACGCCGCAGGCGCTGGGCCTGGCCGCGTCGGTCGGCCAGGCGAAGCTGGACGTGGTGCGCCGCGTGCGCGTCGCGGTGTTCTTCACCGGCGACGAACTGGCAATGCCGGGCGAACCGCTCAAGCCGGGCGCGATCTACAACTCGAATCGCTTCACGCTGCGCGGCCTGCTGGAAAACCTGGGCTGCGAGGTCAGCGACTTCGGCATCGTGCCCGATACGCTGGCCGCCACGCGCGAGACGCTGCAACGCGCGGCGCAGGGGCACGACCTGATCATCACCTCGGGCGGCGTCTCGGTTGGCGAGGAAGACCACATCAAGCCCGCGGTTGAGGCTGAGGGTCGCCTCGACATGTGGCAGATCGCAATCAAGCCGGGCAAGCCGCTGGCGTTCGGGCAGGTGAACAGCGCGGGTGCCGACCCGGCGTTCTTCCTGGGACTGCCGGGCAACCCGGTGTCGAGCTTCGTTACTTTCCTGCTGTTCGTGCGCCCATTCATTCTGCGCCTGCAGGGCGTGGCCGACGTGGCGCCGCGCCGCCTGCCGCTGCGCGCCGATTTCGAACTGAACAAGGGTGACCGCCGCAATGAGTTCCTGCGCGCGCGCATCAACGCCGAGGGCGGACTGGATCTGTTCCCCAACCAGAGCTCCGGTGTGCTCACTTCCACGGTATGGGGCGACGGGCTGATCGACAACCCGCCCAACCAGACCATCGCGCGCGGCGATACCGTGCAATTCATCCCGTTTGACGGCCTGCTCGCGTAGCCGGCCCGCACTACCCGTTAGTACAAAGAGGCAGTCATGACCATCGAACTACGATTCTTTGCCAGCGTGCGCGAACAACTCGGCGTGGCCGAGGAGCGCGCCGAGGTGCCGGCCGAGGTGCGCACCGTGGGCGAGCTGCGCCATTGGTTGCGCCAGCGCGGCGGCGCCTGGGCCGAGACCCTGGCCGAAGGCCGCGCGCTGCGCATGGCCGTCGACCACGCGGTGGCGCGCCCCGATACGGCGATTTCCGATGGCTGTGAAGTGGCATTCTTCCCGCCCGTTACCGGAGGCTGAGATGAGCGTCAGGGTTCAGCGCGAGGATTTCGACCTGGGCGCCGAGGTGGCGGCACTGCGCGCCGACAACCCGCAGGTCGGCGCCGTGGCCAGCTTTATCGGCACCGTGCGCGATGTCAGCGAGGGCAGCGCCGTCAGCGCGATGGAGCTGGAGCACTACCCGGGCATGACCGAGAAGGCGCTGGCGCAGATCGAGGCGGCGGCGTGCGCGCGCTGGGAACTGCTGGGCGTCACCATCATCCATCGCGTCGGCCCGCTGCTGCCGCTTGACCAGATCGTGCTGGTCGCGGTCGCATCGAAACATCGCGGCAATGCGTTCGCGGCTTGCGAATTCATCATGGATTACCTCAAGTCCGAAGCGCCGTTCTGGAAAAAGGAAGAAACGCCGGAGGGCGCGCGCTGGGTCGATGCGCGCGTGACCGATGAAGATGCGCTGAAGCGCTGGGGTATCAAGTCGATCAACGCCAGCGGCGAGGACAAGCCCTGATGGGGCCGATGGGGTTCGTTGCCGTTGGCGTCGGCGCCGCGGCGGGGGCATGGCTGCGCTGGGGTTTCTCGGTGCTGTGGAATGCGCTCAACCCGGCGCTGCCGTACGGCACGCTGGCCGCCAATCTGCTGGGCGGCTACCTGATCGGACTGGCCGTCGGCTTTTTCGATACCCACGCTGGCCTGCCGCCGGAATGGCGCCTGCTGGCGATCACTGGTTTCCTCGGCGGCCTGACCACGTTCTCGACCTTTTCCAGCGAGGTGATTGCCAACCTGCTTGCCGGCGACTACGGCTGGGCAGCGATGCACCTGGTGCTGCATCTGGGCGGCTCGCTGCTGCTGACCGCGCTGGGACTCTGGACTTACCGCGTACTGGCCTGATCCACGAGCTCGCGCAGCGCGGCATTGAATGCCCGCGGCTGTTCCATGTGCGGACTGTGGCCGGCACCGGCGACCACGCTCAGGCCCGCATCAGGCCGCAAGGCGCGGGTGGCGATGCCTACCGCCGGCGCATACAGCCGGCTGGCCTCGCCATACAGGTGGAACAGCGGCAGGCGCGCCGCGCGCAGCGTGTCGCGGAAATCCTGCCTTGCCATGTCTTCCCATAGCGCGGCCAGCGTGGCGGCCTCGCAACTCTGCGCCATCCGCGCAATGCGCTGCATCGCCGCGCCGTCGGGGCGCCGTCCCGCCGCCCACAGTCCCAATGCCACCGAAGGCGCCAGCCGCGGCCAGTCGGCGCGGATGCGCGCTGCCATCTGCCGGGCCTGGATCATGTCGTAGTGGCCATGCAGGCCATGCGGCCATTGCGGGTCGGTGACCAGTCGGGGCGTCATGTCGATGCTGCCGACTGCCGCCAGTGGACAGCCCGGATGGTCACGCAGCAGCGTCCATGCCACCATCGCGCCCATCGACCAGCCCACCACGACCACATCGGCCAATCCGAGATGGTCGACCAGCGCCGCGGCATCGCGCGCCAGCGCCGCGATGGTGGTGCCGGTGGCGTGTCGCGACAGCCCGTGGCCGGCGTGGTCGGGCGTAATCACCCTGAACCCCGCCAGCGCCAGTTCGCGCTGCCCGTCGAAAGCTTCGCCGTTGACGGACCAGCCGTGCAACAGCAGCAGCGGCCGGCCGTCGCCGGCCTCGCGCCAGCCCGGCAAGGCGCCATGCGCCGGATGGGTGGCAAAGGGCGGGGCGGCGGCGCTATCACAAGCCGAATCGGAAGCGTCCAACGACGTGTCTCTCCAGGCGGTGGGTGGGAGGCGATGCAAAGGGAGGGGCAGGGTGCGCCTCTATTGACATCCACGCCGGTCAATTTATACGATGAAACATGAATCAGATATCAGGTTTTGCCTGCATATCGGTTTCCGGGGGGCGGCAGGCGCGAGGAGGTGCCTGCGGCGTGACCCGAAGCGGCTGGCATTCCTATGACAAGGCGCGCAGCGCCACCGGAGACAAGATGTCCCAGACCGAGACTGGCGAAGTCGGCGAAGCCACCGAAGCCACCGACATGGCCCACGCCGGCGGCATGTGCCCGCCCAAGACCGCGCGCGGGCAGAAGACCCGGGCAGCATTGCTTCGCGCCGCGGAAAAGGTGTTCGGCGAGAAGGGTTACTACGCCGCGTCGATCTCCGAGATCACGCAGGAAGCCAAGGTCGCCATGGGCACCTTCTACCTGTATTTCAAAGACAAGGAAGACATTTTCCGCGCGCTCGTCAGCCACATGCTGGAACTGGTGCGCGCCCACCTGCGCAAGCACGTGGCCAACGCCGCCAGCCAGATGGAAGCCGAGCGGCTGGGCCTGAAGGCCTTTCTCTCATTCGTTTCGCGCCACAAGAACCTGTACCGCATCGTGCTGGACTCGTACTCGGTGGACGAAACCATCTACAGCAGCTACTTCCAGGTCTTTGCCGAACTCTACAGCCGGCGGCTGGAGCGCGCCGAAGAGCAGGGCGAGATCGTCCCCGGCGACGCCGAGGTGCGCGCCTGGTGCCTGATCGGCATCAGCAACTTCCTCGGCATGCGCTATGCGCGCTGGAAGCGCCCGGCCTCCATGGAGAAGGTGGTCGATACCGCCTTCGACCTGATCGCCCACGGCCTGCAGCCGCGATGACCATGGCCGCGATATCCATGGCCGAAGATTCGCTGGTCTTGCTCGAACGCAGGGACGGCGTGGCGCTGCTGCGCCTGAACCGGCCGCAGCGGCACAACAGCCTCGTGCCGGCGTTGCTGGAAGACTTGCTGGCCGCACTGGACGAGGTCGAAGCCGACACGTCGGTCCGCGCCGTGGTGCTGACGCATGCCGGGGGCAATTTCTCGACCGGCGGCGACGTGGCGGCCTTCGCGGCGCAAGGCGATGGCATTGCCGCTTACGCCAGCGAACTGCTCGCGCTGCTGAACCGGTCGATCCTGCGCCTCGCGGCACTGCGCTGCCCGGTGGTGGCGGCCGTCGAAGGCTGGCTGACCGGCGGCTCGCTCGGGCTGGTGCTGGCCTGCGACATGGCCGTGCTGGCGCAGGATGCGCGCATCGCACCGTTCTATACGGTGGTGGGCTTCAGCCCGGACGGCGGCTGGACGGCGATGCTGCCGCAGCTTGTTGGTACGGCACGGGCGCGCGGCTGGCAACTGAACAACACGGTCGTCGCGGCACCGGATGCCGTCTTGCACGGCCTGGCTTTCGCGCTGTCGGCACCCGGTGCGGCCGAGACCGATGCAATCGCGCTGGCGCGCGGCGTGGCGGACAAGGTGCCTGGCAGCGTGGCGCGTACCCGCGCGCTGCTGCGCTGGGACGCCGACGCGCTGGCAGCGGGCCTGGAACGCGAGCGCGCCGCCTTCGTCGCGCAGATTGCCAGCGCGGAGGCCGCCGACGGCATGCGCCGCTTCCTTGCCGGGCGAACGCGGGAGTAGCCGGGCAGCAGACATATCCGCAGTTGCAGCAGGTTCCAGCCCTACCAACGCAAAAGAACCCGAACACAGGAGACAGCCATGCAAAGCAACCCCCTCGCCGTACGCGCCCTGGTCATGGCCGCCGGCCTTCTTGCCACCGGCGCCGCGCTGGCCAAGGACATCCGCATCGCCCACGTCTACGACAAGACCGGCGCGCTGGAAGCGTATGCCAAGCAGACCCAGACCGGCCTGATCATGGGCCTGGAATATGCCACCAACGGCACCATGACCGTCAACGGCAACAAGCTGGTGGTGATCGAAAAGGATACGCAGGGCAAGCCTGACGTGGCCAAGGCGCAACTCGCTGCCGCCTACAGCGACGACCGCGCCGATATTGCCGTTGGCCCGACGTCGTCCGGCACCGCGCTGGCGATGCTGTCCGTGGCCGAGGAATACAAGAAGGTGCTGCTGGTCGAGCCCGCCGTCGCCGATTCGATCACCGGCGACAAGTGGAACCGCTATATCTTCCGCACCGGCCGCAATTCGTCGCAGGACGCGATCTCCAACGCCGTGGCGCTGGACAAGCCGGGCGTGACCATTGCCACGCTGGCGCAGGACTACGCCTTCGGCCGCGATGGCGTGAAGGCGTTCAAGGGCGCGCTCAAGAACGCGAAGATCGTCCATGAGGAATATCTGCCCACCAACACGACGGACTTCACTGCCGGTGCGCAGCGCTTGTTCGATTCGCTCAAGGACAAGCCCGGCCGCAAGGTGATCTTCATCATCTGGGCCGGCGCCGGCAACCCGTTCAAGATCGCCGACCTCGATCCCAAGCGCTACGGCATCGAGATCGCCACCGGCGGCAACATCCTGCCGGCGATGACCAGCTACAAGAACTTCCCCGGCATGGAGGGGGCCACGTACTACTACTTCGGCATCCCCAAGAACAAGGCCAACGAATGGCTGGTGTCGAACCACTACAGCAAGTTCAAGGCGCCGCCCGATTTCTTTACTGCCGGCGGCATGACCGCGGGCATCGCGCTGGTCGAGGCGTTGAAGAAGACCAATGGCGACACCAAGACCGACAAGCTGATCATGGCGATGGAAGGCATGTCGTTCGAGACGCCCAAGGGCAAGATGACCTTCCGCAAGGAAGACCACCAGGCGATGCAGTCGATGTACCACTTCAAGATCAAGGTGGACCCGGCCTTTGCCTGGGGCGTGCCTGAGCTCGTGCGCGAGATCAAGCCCGAAGAAATGAACGTGCCCGTGCGCAACCAACGCTGATGACCGCGCCAGCCTCTTCCGCCCCCTCCGCCCGCTCTGCCGGCCTGCCGGCGTCCCAGTCGCCCGCTGCGCAGCGCGGCACGGCAGCGGCGGCCGGCGCCCGGCCGCTGCTCGAGACGCGCGGCCTGACCATCCGCTTCGGTGGCCATGTCGCGGTCAATGCGGTGTCGTGCGCGTTCCGGCCAGGCGAGCTGACCTGCATCGTCGGCCCGAACGGCGCCGGCAAGACCACGTACTTCAACCTGGTCTCTGGACAGTTGCCGTCCACTGCCGGGCAGATCCTGCTCGACGGCGAGGACGTGACGCGTCTGCCCGTGTCGCAGAGGACCCGGCGCGGCATTGGCCGGGCCTTCCAGCTGACCAGCCTGTTCCCGCAGCTGTCCGTGCTGGAGAACGTGCGGCTGGCAGTGCAGGCGCGGCAGCAACGCGGCATCGACCTGGTCTCGATGTGGACCAGCCATCGCGACTTGCGCGCGCAGGCTCTGGCGATCCTGGAGCGCGTGGCGTTGGCGGGCAAGCAGCATCTGACCGTGGCATCGCTGCCGCATGGCGACCAGCGCAAGCTGGAGGTCGGCATCCTGCTGGCGTTGCAGCCGCGCGTGTTCATGTTCGACGAACCTACTGCGGGCATGAGCGTGGACGAGGTGCCGGTGATCCTGGACCTGATCCGCGAGATCCGGCAGGACCGCAGCAAGACCGTGCTGCTGGTCGAGCACAAGATGGACGTGGTGCGCTCGCTGGCCGACCGCATCATCGTGCTGCACAACGGCACGCTCGTGGCCGACGGCGATCCGGCCGAGGTGATCGCGTCGCCGGTGGTGCAACAGGCATACCTGGGCATGGCGGAGCAGGAGAAGGAGGAGGGGGGCAACCATGGCTGACGCGCAACACGCGACGCCGATCCTGCGGCTGCAGGGCGTGCAGACCCATATCGGGCCGTACCACATCCTGCACGGCGTCAGCTTCGACGTGCCACGTGGCGGCGTGACCATGCTGCTGGGACGCAACGGCGCCGGCAAGACCACCACGCTGCGCACCATCATGGGCTTGTGGCAGGCGAGCGCGGGCTCGGTGACCTTCGACGGCACGGACATCACGCGCCACAGCACGCCGTCGATCGCGCAGGCGGGCATTGCCTACGTGCCGGAGAACATGAGCGTGTTCTCCGACCTCACGGTGGCCGAGAACATGCGCCTGGCCGCGCGCAGCGGGGCCATCGACGAACGGCGGCTGGACTGGGTCTTTCGCATGTTCCCGGCACTGAAGACCTTCTGGCACCAGCGTGCGGGCGTGCTGTCGGGCGGGCAGAAACAGATGCTGTCGGTGGCGCGCGCGATCATCGAGCCGCGCAAGCTGCTGATCGTCGACGAGCCCACCAAGGGGCTGGCGCCCGCGATCATCCAGAACATGATCCACGTCTTCCGCGAGCTGAAGCAGACCGAAGTGTCGATCCTGCTGGTGGAGCAGAACTTCAACATGGCGAAGTCGGTGGGGGATACGGTGGCGGTGATGGATGACGGACGCACCGTGCATGCGGGGACGATGGCGGCGCTGGCGGGCGATGAGGGGCTGCAGCAGCAATTGCTGGGGCTGTCGCTGGCGGCGCACCAGTAACGCCGTGCGGGGCTAATGGTTTTCTCCCCTCTCCCGCAAGCGGGAGAGGGGCGGGGGAGAGGGCCGGAGCATGACAGGACGACGTGCGGCAAATGGCGCTTGGCCGGCGTCATGCTGTTAGCAGTTTGTCGCCGCGTCAGTACTGCGCACGCCGGCCCTCTCCCCCAACCCCTCTCCCGCAAGCGGGAGAGGGGAGCACACAATACGCGGGCGATGCGCCGCGGCAGGACGGAGACCCATGACAACTTCAACGACCTTACCCACCGCACCGCCGGCAGTCTTGCCCAAGGTCCGGCTCGACTGGACCCCGCTGGCCCTGGCGCCGCTGCTGATGCTGCTGGCCTTCCCGCTGGTCGGCAGTCCTTCGACCTGGCTCACGCTGACCATTGCCGGGCTGGCGATGGGAATGATCATCTTCGTGGTGTCCTCCGGCCTGACGCTGGTCTTCGGCCTGATGGACGTCCTCAACTTCGGCCACGGCGCGTTCATCGCGCTGGGCGCCTACGTGGCGGCATCGGTGCTGCTGCCGATGGCAGGCTGGGTGGAGGCGGACAGCCTCGTGCAGAACCTGGCGGTCTTCGCGCTGGCGATCGCCGCGGCGATGGTCGCCGCCGGCGCGGTCGGCCTGTTTTTCGAGCGCGTGGTGGTGCGCCCGGTCTACGGCCAGCACCTGAAGCAGATCCTGATCACCATGGGCGGCATGATCGTGGCCGAGCAGCTGATCAAGGCGATCTGGGGCCCGGAAACCATCTCGCTGCAGGTGCCTACCACCTTCCGCGGCGCGGTGCTGCTGGGCGATGCGGCGATCGAAAAATACCGGCTGATCGCGATGGCGCTCGGGCTGGTGATCTTTGTCGCGATGCTGCTGCTGCTCAACCGCACCCGCATCGGGCTGCTGATCCGCGCCGGCGTGGAAAACCGCGAGATGGTCGAGGCGCTCGGCTACCGCATCCGCCGGCTGTTCATCGGCGTGTTCGTCGTCGGCGCCGGCCTGGCCGGGCTGGGCGGCGTGCTGTGGGGGCTGTACCAGCAGAACATCACCGCGGCGATCGGCGCGCAGGTGAACGTGCTGATCTTTATCGTCATCATCATCGGCGGGCTGGGCTCGACCACGGGCTGCTTTGTCGGCGCTTTGCTGGTCGGCCTGATGGCGAACTACACCGGCTTCCTGTTCCCGAAGGTGGCGCTGTTCTCCAACATCCTGCTGATGATGCTGATCCTGCTGTGGCGCCCGCAAGGGCTGTTCCCGGTGGCGCGGCGCTGAACGGAAGGACACGACCATGATCCGACTTCTCTCCGGCGACCTGCCGCGCAGCCGCGTGCTGACGGTGATTCTCGTGCTGATCCTGCTGGCGCTGGCCTGCGCGCCGTTCGCCTTTCCGGGCGCGCGGGCGCTGAACATGGCGGCCAAGATCTGCATCTTCGTGGTGCTGGTGGCCAGCTATGACCTGCTGCTGGGCTACACCGGCATCGTCTCGTTCGCGCATACCATGTTCTTCGGCATCGGCGGGTATGGCGTGGCCATCGCGATGTCGCGCATGGAGCCGGGCTGGGGCGCCCTCGCCGTGGGCGCCGTGGGCGCGCTGGCGGTCTCGGCGCTGCTGGCCTTCCTGATCGGGCTGTTCTCGCTGCGCGTGCGCGCGATCTTCTTCGCGATGATCACGCTGGCGGTCGCGACGGCGTTCGCCACGCTGGTTTCGCAGTTGTCGGAATGGACCGGCGGCGAGGACGGGCTGACCTTCAAGGTGCCCGAGGTGCTGCGCCCGGGTTTCTCGATCGGCGACGCGGAACTGCTGGGCGTGCCGCTGACCGGCAAGCTGCTGAGCTACTACCTGGTGTTCGCCGGCGCGCTGGTGCTGTTCCTGGCGCTGTTGCGCGTCGTCAATTCCCCGTTCGGCCGCGTGCTGCAGGCGATCCGAGAGAACGACTTTCGCGCCGAGGCCATTGGCTACCGCACCGTGGTCTACCGCACGGTGTCGACGGTATTGTCTGCGATGTTTGCCACGCTGGCCGGGGTGTTGATGGCGGTGTGGTTGCGCTATAACGGACCTGACACCTCGCTGTCGTTCGAGATCATGGTGGACATCTTGCTGATCGTGGTGATCGGCGGCATGGGCACCATCTACGGCGCGGTGATCGGCACGGTGCTGTTCCTGGTGGCGCAGACCTATCTGCAGGACGTGATGAAGCTGGCCAGCGACGCCACCACGGCGCTGCCGCTGCTGTCGTCGCTGCTGCATCCGGACCGCTGGCTGCTGTGGCTGGGGCTGCTGTTTATCCTGAGCGTCTATTATTTCCCACAGGGCGTGGTAGGGCGGCTGCGCGGCAATCGGGCCGTGCAGGACGTGGCAACCTGAGCGGAGGCCCGCGCAATGTACGTGATCGACTGGCTGCACAAGAACGCGCAGCACACTCCCGACAAGGTCGCGCTGGTGGACGTGGAAAGCGGCCGCCGGGTGACCTATCGCCAGTTCGACGAGCGCGCCAGCCGCTTCGCCGAATACCTGGCCGAAGGCCTGCAGCTGGCCGCGGGCACGCGCATCGCCGTGCTCGCGCACAACAGTTCCGACTATTTCGAGATGCTGTACGGCTGCGCCAAGGCCGGCATGGTGATGGTGTGCCTGAACTGGCGTTTGCCCGCGGCGGAGTTGCTGCCGATCCTGCAGGACTGCACGCCCGAGGTGCTGGTGGCTGGCGACGGCTTCCTGGCCGTTGCCGCCGAGCTGGCGAGCACCGTGCCGCTGCGCGCGGTACTGCATCTTGCCGACGACGAGGCGGCCGATGTACCCGGTGGCTGGACCGAATACGAAGCCGTGCTCGACGCCGCTTCGGGCCGCATCGTCGAGATGCCTTGCCGCGACGAATCCGAGGTCTGGCACCTGTTGTACACCTCCGGCACCACCGGCAAGCCCAAGGGCGTGATCCAGACCTATGGCATGGTCTTCTTCAACGCCGTCAACGCCATGCTGGCCAACAAGATCACGCGCGACGACGTATTCCTGAACGTGCTGCCGTTCTTCCATACCGGCGGCCTGAACCTGTATGCCAATCCGGTGCTGCATGCCGGCGGCACGGTGCACATCATGCGGCAGTTCGAGCCGCAGGTCGTGCTGGACCGGCTTGACCGCAACTCGGGTGAGGGCATCACCATGTTCTTCGCCGTGCCCGCGGTCTACCTGTTCCTGAGCCAGCACGCAGGCTTCGCGCAAGCGGACTTCTCCGGCGTGCGCAACATGTCCGCGGGTGGCTCGCCGGTGCCGCGGCCGCTGCTGGAAGCCTATCTGGTGAAGAGCGTGACCATCTGCTTCGGCTTCGGCATGACGGAAACCGGCCCCACGGTCTTTGTCTGCGATGAAGACACCGCGCGCCGCAAGATTGGCACCATCGGCAAGCCGGTGGGGTCGATGCTGACGCGCATCGTCGACCCGCTGGGCAGCGAGGTCGCGCCCGGCGAGCGCGGCGAACTGCTGATCAAGGGGCCAGGCGTCACGCCCGGCTACTGGAACCTGCCGGAAGCGACTGCCAATGCGATCCGCGACGGCTGGCTGCATTCCGGCGACATCGCCTGGCGCGACGAAGACGGCGACTACTACATCGTCGACCGTGCCAAGGACATGTACATCTCCGGTGGAGAGAACGTCTATCCCGCCGAAGTCGAGAACGTGCTGTTCCAGCTGCAGGGCGTGGCCGAGGCCGCCGTGATCGGCACGCCGGACGCACGCTGGGGCGAGACCGGCATGGCGCTGGTAGTGTTGCGCGCTGGCGCCACGCTCGATGCGGAGCAGGTTATCGCCCATTGCAAGGCGCAGCTCGCCGGCTACAAGGTGCCGCGCCACGTGCGCTTTGTCGATGCCTTGCCGCGCACGCCGTCGGGCAAGGTAGAGAAGCACAAGCTGCGCGTCAGGTTTGCCGGCTGACGCGCCACGCCCGCCATACGTATCTCCCGCATCTCCTGTATTTCCCGCAGTTCTGCTGTCCGCAGTCTCCGCTGTTCTCCATCGATGCTTGTTTCTACCGCCCGACACGGGCGACAGAAGGAGGGTGACATGCATTCCAAGCAGTTTCCGCCGCTGCAAGAAAGCCGCCTGCGGCGCACGGTTTTCGCCATCGCAGCCGCGATGCTGGCCAGTGCCTGCGGCTCAGGCGATGACAACAATGGCAACGGAAACAACCCCAACACCAAGCCTGCCTACATCGGCACGGTCACCATCAACAGCTACAACGGCAGCAGCGACGACCTGCTGACCGCGGGGCTCGGCAAGGACGGGCTCGCCAGCGCGACGGCGCCGGTGCCCGCCAATGCCACAGCGCCCACCGCGGCGGAGTTGCGGCGCTATGCGATCTACGCCAACTACCGCGCCATCGTCGATACCACCGCGGCTGGCGGTTATGGCTCGCTGTACGGCCCCAACGTGGACGCGCAGGGCAATGTCACCGGCGCGGAAGGCAAGATCGCCGGCGTGGAATACCTGGCGTATTCGGACGACGGCACGGGCCAGCAGAACGTGACCATGCTGGTGCAGATCCCCGCTGGCTTCGATACCACCAGGCCGTGCGTGATTACCGCCACGTCGTCGGGTTCGCGCGGTGTCTATGGCGCCATTGCCACCGGCGAATGGGGACTGAAGCGCGGCTGCGCGGTGGCTTACACCGACAAGGGCACCGGTGCCGCGCCGCACGACCTGGATACCGATACCGTGCCGCTGATCGACGGCACGCGCACTACGCGCGCAGCCGCCGGCAAGAATGCGCAGTTCTCCGCCCCCGCCGGTGCCACGTCGCTGGCCGACTTCACCGCCGCCAGCCCGCACCGGCTCGCGTTCAAGCACGCGCATTCGCAGCGCAATCCGGAGAAGGACTGGGGCAAGTTCACGCTGCAGGCGGTGGAGTTCGCGATCTGGGCGATCAACGACCGCTTCGGCGCAGTGTCGGCCAACGGCACGCGCCAGCGCAGCATGGACAAGAGCAAGATCCTGGTGATTGCCTCCAGCGTCTCCAACGGTGGTGGCGCCGCGGTGGCGGCGGCCGAGCAGGATGCCGACGGCCTGATCGATGGCGTGGCCGTGGGCGAACCGAACCTCAACATGCCGCCAGATGCTGGCGTGGTGGTGCGGCGCGGCGGCGTGCAGGTGTCGTCCTCGGGCCGCACGCTGTATGACTACACCAGCACGGCCAACCTGCTGCAGCACTGCGCCGCGCGCACCACCGCGCTGACGCAGTCCCCCTTCTACGACAACCCGACCATGGCGCCATTCTTCGCTGCCCGCTGCACCACGCTGGCGGAAAGGGGCCTGGTCACCGGCACCAATACCAGCGAGCAGAGCGCCAGCGCCCTGCAGGCCCTGCATGAAGCGGGCTGGGAGTCCGAATCCGATGATCTGCACCCGTCGCTGGCAGCCTTCGACACCGCTGCCGCGATCACCGTGACCTACGCCAACGCCTACGCGCAGGCGAGCGTGACCGACAAGCTGTGCGGCTACAGCTTCGCCAACACGCTGACCGACCTGAAGCCCGCGGCGATCGCCCCCGCTGCGCTGGCGTCGATGTTCGCCACCGGCAACGGCATCCCGCCGCAGCCGCCCTCGGTGCAGCTGATCAACGACCTCGACCCGACGCACGGCCCGTACCTGAACCTGTTTTCCGTGTCGGCATCGAACGGCCGCACCGATCTCAACTACGATGGCGCCGATTGCCTGCGCAAGCTGCTGGCCGGCACCGACGCCGCGGCGCGCGCCTTGCAGGCGGGCCAGGCGCTGACGCTGCGCAACGGCAATCTGCGCGGCAAGCCGGCGGTGATCGTGCATGGCCGCAGCGATGGACTGCTGCCAGTGAACCATACCTCGCGCCCGTACCTGGGGCTGAACCGGCAGAAGGAGGGCGTGACCAGCAAGCTGTCGTACATCGAGGTGGAGAACGCCCAGCATTTCGATGCCTTTATCGGGCTGGTGCCGGGCTACAGCAACCGCTATGTGCCGCTCCATGTCTACCTGAACCGCGCGCTCGATGCCGTCTACGACAACCTGACCACGGGCAAGGCGCTGCCGCCATCGCAGGTGGTGCGCACCACGCCGCGCGGCGGCATTACCAACACCACCACCGCGCCGACGCTGCTGCCGTCCAATGTCCCGCCGATCGCCGCCACACCCGCGCCAGGCAATGCGATCACCGTCAATGCTTCGACCGTAGAGGTGCCCAACTGATGAGCGACGCCATGCCGCGCGTGCTGACGCAACGCGACTTCGACCGCTTCGCCGCGCTGTCGCGCGACGACAATCCGATCCACTGCGATCCGGCCTTTGCCCGCGGCACGCATTTCGGTGCCACGGTGGCGCACGGCATGTTCCTGTTCTCGCTGCTGTGCGGCCATACCTGGCGGGAGCTTGCCGCGCCCGCGCTGCCGGTGGCGCAGACGCTGATGTTCCCGACACCGGCCTTTGCCGGCGACGTGGTGGCGTTTGCGCTGGTCCCGCAGCCGCAGCCGCAGGCAGGGCTGGCTGGTTTCGGCACCACGGTCAGCGCGGGGATCCCCGGCGCGGCGCCGCGCGTCGCGGCCGCGGGCGAATCGTCGTGGCTGGCCGAGGTAGCGCCGGGCCGGCTGCCATCATGGCGGGGCGCGCAGCCGGAGGCCGAGGGCGATCCGGCGCTGTACGGCCTGCGCCCCGGGCAGTCGGCCAGCGCCACGCGCGCCTTCACAGCAGCCGATATCGGCGAGTACGTCGCCTTGACGGGCGATGCCAACCCGTATCACGCCGACGCCGCCTTTGCCCGCGCGCGCGGGTTCGGCGAGGCGGCGGTGCCGCTGCCGCTGCTGGCCGGCATGTTCTCGGACCTGCTCGGCACGCGCTTGCCGGGGCGCGGCACCGGCTGGATGAAGCAATCGCTGCGCCTGGCCTCGGCAGCGCGGCTGGATGAGCCGCTGACGGCGCAGGTGCGCATCGTGCGGCTGCGCGCCGGCAAGGACCTGGTCAACCTGGCGAGCGTGGTCACCGGCGAGGATGGCCGCGTGGTCGTGCAGGGCGAGTCGCTGGTGCTGGTGCGCAACCTGGCGGACAAGGGCAGCGAGAGCCGGGCGGCATAGCAAGGTGCGTCACAAGGACCGCCGCGTATCGTTTGCTTCACTCAATAACGTGCGGCCGCGGTCCTTGAAATGTCGCGACAAAGCCTTATCTTTCGGATATCCAGTGTCCGGCAGGGCATCCAGGCAACCCGGCGGTGAAGCCCGGAGGCAGCGCCCCCCGCATCAGGACACGACCTATCCGAGAGAGGGATTCCTATGCGTCTTGACAAGCTGACCACCCGGTTCCAGGAAGCGCTGGCTGAAGCGCAAAGCCTGGCCCTGGCCAACGACAACCAATATATCGACCCGCAGCACGTGCTGCGCGCGCTGCTGTCGCAGGACGACGGCGCCGCCCGCGCGCTGCTCGCACGCGCCGGCGTCAACGTGCAGGGCCTGCAGACGGCGCTGGACGCCGCCATCAAGCGCCTGCCGCAGGTGCAGGGCACCAACGAGGTCCAGATCGGACGCGACTTGGTGAACCTGCTCAACGCCACCGAGAAAGAGGCGCTCAAGCGCGGCGACCAGTTCATCGCCAGCGAGCTGTTCCTGCTTGCCGTGTCCGACGACAAGGGTGACGCCGGCCGCATCGCGCGCGAGCATGGCCTGAACCGCAAGTCGCTGGAATCGGCCATCCAGGCCGTGCGCGGCGGAGAATCCGTCAACAGCGCCGAGGCCGAGGGCCAGCGCGAGGCGCTGAAGAAGTACACCATCGACCTGACCGAGCGCGCGCGCATCGGCAAGCTCGATCCCGTGATCGGCCGCGACGACGAGATCCGCCGCGCAATCCAGATCCTGCAGCGCCGCACCAAGAACAACCCGGTGCTGATTGGCGAACCTGGCGTGGGCAAGACCGCGATCGTGGAAGGGCTGGCGCAGCGCATCGTCAACGGCGAGGTGCCGGAAAGCCTGAAGAACAAGCGCGTGCTGGTGCTGGACATGGCTGGCCTGCTGGCCGGCGCCAAGTACCGCGGCGAGTTCGAGGAACGCCTGAAGGCCGTGCTGAACGACGTCGCCAAGGATGAGGGCCAGACCATCGTCTTCATCGATGAAATCCACACCATGGTCGGCGCGGGCAAGGCCGAGGGCGCGATCGACGCGGGCAATATGCTCAAGCCGGCGCTGGCGCGCGGCGAGCTGCACTGCATCGGCGCGACCACGCTGGACGAATACCGCAAGTACATCGAGAAGGATGCCGCGCTGGAGCGCCGCTTCCAGAAGGTGCTGGTCGACGAGCCCACGGTGGAAGCGACCATCGCCATCCTGCGCGGGTTGCAGGAGAAGTATGAGCTGCACCACGGCGTCGAGATCACCGACCCGGCGATCGTCGCAGCGGCGGAGCTGTCGCATCGCTATATCACCGACCGTTTCCTGCCCGACAAGGCGATCGATTTGATCGACGAGGCGGGTGCGCGCATCAAGATGGAAATCGACTCCAAGCCGGAGTCGATGGACAAGCTCGAGCGCCGCACCATCCAGCTCAAGATCGAGCGCGAAGCGGTCAAGAAAGAGACCGACGAAGCCTCGCTCAAGCGCCTGGACCTGATCGAGCAGGAGATCACGCGCCTGGAGAAGGAGTACGCCGACCTCGACGAGATCTGGAAGGCCGAGAAGGGCGCCGCGCAGGGCACGGCCGCGCTCAAGGAAGAGATCGAGAAGGTCAAGCTCGAGATTGCCAAGCTGCAGCGCGAAGGCAAGCTCGACAAGGTGGCCGAGCTGCAGTACGGCAAGCTGCCAGGCCTGGAAGGCAAGCTCAAGGCCGCGACCGACGCCGAAGCGAGCGAGCAGAAGCAGCCCAACAAGCTGCTGCGCACGCAGGTGGGCGCCGAGGAAATCGCCGAAGTGGTGAGCCGCGCGACCGGCATCCCGGTGTCGAAGATGATGCAGGGCGAGCGCGAGAAGCTGCTGAAGATGGAAGACCGCCTGCATGCGCGCGTGGTGGGGCAGGACGAGGCCGTGCGGCTGGTGTCCGATGCTATCCGCCGTTCGCGTGCCGGCCTGGCGGACGAGAACAAGCCCTATGGCTCGTTCCTGTTCCTGGGCCCGACCGGCGTCGGCAAGACTGAGCTGTGCAAGGCGCTGGCCGAGTTCATGTTCGATTCCGAAGAGCACCTGGTCCGCATCGACATGAGCGAATTCATGGAGAAGCACAGCGTCAGCCGCCTGATCGGCGCGCCGCCGGGATACGTGGGCTACGAGGAAGGCGGCTACCTGACCGAGGCCGTGCGCCGCAAGCCGTACAGCGTGGTGCTGCTCGATGAAGTCGAGAAGGCCCACCCGGACGTCTTCAACGTGCTGCTGCAGGTGCTGGACGATGGCCGCCTGACCGATGGCCAGGGCCGCACGGTGGACTTCAAGAACACGGTGATCGTGATGACGTCCAACCTGGGTTCGCAGATCATCCAGGCGATGAGCGGCGAGCCGCAGGAAGCGATCAAGGGCGCGGTCTGGCAGGAAGTGCGCACGCATTTCCGGCCGGAGTTCCTGAACCGGATCGATGAAGTCGTGGTGTTCCACGCGCTCGACCAGAAGAATATCGAGTCGATCACGCGCATCCAGCTGCAACGCCTGCAGGCCCGCCTGGCCCGCATGGATATGACGCTGGAGGTCAGCGACCATGCGCTGGAGAAGATCGCCAGTGCGGGTTACGACCCGGTGTTCGGGGCGCGTCCGCTCAAGCGGGCGATCCAGCAGCAAATCGAGAACCCGGTGGCGCGCGCCATCCTGGAAGGCAAGTTCACGGCGAAGGACGTGGTGCCGGTGGACTATGTGGATGGCGAGTTCACGTTCGGGCGGATGGTCGGCTAAGGCCCGCTGCGGGTTGGCCCGGACTTGACTTCGATCAAACCGGGGGCGGCGGCGACCCGATACCATTTGTCTTGTCATGGAGATGCGGGGGCGCTCTTCATGACTTGTCTACCCGTTTCCGGAATGGAAACTTCGCCCGCACCGGTTTGCCGGTGCGGGCGTTTTCTTTTGTGCGTGCCGGTAGCGGCACACCGCACCCCCTGGCGCCGCCGCCTTCCCCCTATGACGGCATGCCGATATTTCCGTCCGATCTTATGCAAAAAACAGTAAAGGATCGGCGAAACCATTCGTTCCGTTCAGATAGCCCCGTCGGTAGTCTTGCTCCTGACACAAGCCCGCCCCAGACGGCGGGCAAAGCAACCAGAGGCGCCTGGCGCCCATTCACGACAGACGGGAGCAACACAAATGATTCGCAAACTGGCCATTGGCCTGGCAGTTCTGGGCGCTCTGGGCGCGGCGCAGACCGCTTCGGCGACCAACCTGCTCAACGTTTCCTATGACCCGACGCGTGAACTGTACGTCGACGTCAACGCCGCCTTTGCCAAGGCCTGGAAGGCCCAGGGCGGCGACGCCGTGACCGTGCGCCAGTCGCATGGCGGATCCGGCAAGCAGGCCCGTTCGGTGATTGACGGCCTGGATGCCGACGTGGTGACGCTGGCGCTGGGCTACGACGTCGACGCCATCGCCGAGAAGGGCCTGATCAAGGCGGACTGGCAAAAGCGCCTGCCGCACAACGCTTCGCCCTACACCTCGACCATCGTGTTCCTGGTGCGCAAGGGCAACCCCAAAGGCATCAAGGACTGGAACGACCTGGTCAGGCCCGGCGTGCAGGTGATCACGCCGAATCCGAAGACCTCGGGCGGCGCGCGCTGGAACTACCTGGCTGCGTGGGGCTATGCGCTGCGCCAGCCGGGCGGCAATGAAACCAAGGCGCGCGAGTTTGTCGGCGCACTGCTCAAGCACGTGCCGGTGCTGGATTCCGGCGCGCGCGGGGCCACCACCACGTTCGTCGAGCGCGGCCTGGGCGACGTGCTGCTGGCCTGGGAAAACGAAGCCATCCTGGCCATCAAGGAACTGGGGCCGGACAAGTTCGAGATTGTCGCGCCGTCGATCTCGATCCTGGCTGAGCCGCCGGTGGCCGTGGTCGACAAGGTGGTCGACAAGAAGGGCACGCGCAAGGCCGCCGAGGCCTACCTGCAGTTCCTGTACACCGACGAAGGCCAGGAGATCGCCGCGAAGAACTACTACCGCCCGATCTCGCAGAAGGTGGCGGCCAAGTACGCGGCCAACTTCCCCAAGGTCAAGCTGTTCACCATCGATGAAGTGTTCGGCGGCTGGCAGAAGGCCCAGAAGACCCACTTCGCCGATGGCGGCTCGTTCGACCAGGTCTACCAGCCCGGCAAGAAATAAGTCATGAGGCCGGCGGGCCGGGCCGCGTGGGGCGGCCCGGCTCCTAGCCGGCCCACCAGAAGAAGGAAGCCCCGATGTCCATCCTGACGCTCTCCGGCAGCCCGTCGGTCCAGTCCCGCTCCGGCCTTGTGCTGGCGCACCTGCGCACCGCGCTGGAGGCTGCTGGCGAACGCACCCGCCACCTGGACCTGCGCGACCTGCCGGCGGGCCCGCTGCTGGCGGCGCGCGTGGACGACGACGCCATTGCCGCCGCCACCCGCGCGGTGGCCGAGGCCCAGGTGGTGGTGCTGGCCACGCCGGTCTACAAGGCCGCCTACAGCGGCCTGCTCAAGGCATTCCTGGACCTGCTGCCGCAAGCCGGCCTGCGCGACAAGATCGTGCTGCCGATCGCCACCGGCGGCAGCCTCGCCCATGCGCTGGCGATCGACTACGCGCTGCGCCCGGTCCTGTCCGCGCTGGGTTCGCGCCAGATCCTGCCCGGCATCTTTGCCGTGGACCAGCAGATCGAAACCTCCGCCTCCTCTGATTCCGGCGGCGTGCGCCAGGCGCGCTTTGACGCCGCGCTGTCCGCCCGCCTCGACGAAGGCCTGCTGCGCGTGCGCGACGCACTGGCCCATGCGCGCATCGAGGTCCCGCTCGACGCACTCGACGTTGTGCCCGGCGCTTTCGTGCAACGCGCCGCCGCTGCCGCCGTGGTGGCGGAGCGATGTACCGCCTGATCTGAATTCCTGATGCATTGGCGCCGGCCAAGCCGGCGCCAGCGGCACCCACTCCGCCATCCATGCCGCCAGCCATGCCACCGGCAACCCCGGCAGGCAGGGCGGGATGTTGCCCGCGGTTCCACACAGTCCGACTTCAGAACATGCGCCGGCTCCTTGACCGGCCCCGGAGGAAATCGCATGACCACCACCATCAAGCCGGCCGGATCGCTGCGCCGCCGCCTGTTTATCGCCGCGCTGGTTGCCGCCACCGGCCTGGCCTACGGCCTGCTGCCCGGCCGCGCCGAAGCGCAATCGAAGAACATCGACGCCAAGGTGCTGCGCATCGGCTACCAGAAGTACGGCACGCTGACGCTGCTGAAGGCGCGCGGCACGCTGGAAAAGCGGCTGGCGACGCAAGGCATCACCGTCAAGTGGACTGAATTCCCGGCCGGCCCGCAGCTGCTGGAAGGCCTCAATGTCGGCGCCGTCGACTTCGGCACCGTGGGCGAGGCCCCGCCGATCTTTGCGCAGGCCGCCGGCGCGCAGCTGGTTTATGTCGGCAACGAGCCGCCGGCGCCGACCGCCGAGGCCATTGTCGTGTCCAAAAGCTCGGCGCTGCGCTCGGTGGCCGAGCTCCGCGGCAAGCGCGTGGCCCTCAACAGGGGCTCGAACGTGCATTACCTGCTGGTGCGCCAGCTGGAGAAGGCCGGGCTGCAGTACAGCGATATCCAGCCGGTCTATCTGCCGCCCGCCGATGCGCGCGCCGCCTTCGAGCGCGGCTCGGTCGATGCCTGGGTGATCTGGGACCCGTTCCTCGCCGCCGCCGAGAAGCAGCTGGGCGCGCGCGTGCTGGCTGACGGTCGTGGCGCCGATGGCAAGAACGTGGTCAGCAACCATCAGTTCTACCTGGCGTCGCGCCCTTACGCACAGGCCAGGCCCGAGATCGTGCACCTGATCCTCGATGAACTGGCAACGCTGGGCACGTGGGCGGAAAAGAACCCCAAAGACGCGACCGCCGTGCTGACCGTCGAAACCGGCCTGCCCGCCGATGTGTTGGAACTGGCGGTCGCACGCTTTTCCTACGGTGCCCGCCCGGTCAGTGCCGACGTGCTGGCCGAACAGCAGCGCATCGCCGATACCTTCCACGCGCTCAAGCTGATCCCCAGGCCGGTCAAGGTGGCTGACGCGCGCTGGGACGTACCGCAACCGAGGCCGCAACAGCAGGCGCAGCGCTGATGCATCGCAAGGGCATCGCACAATAACAAGGAGCACGACATGCACGTATTCTGGTTTATCCCCACCCACGGCGACAGCCGCTACCTCGGCACTTCCGAAGGCGCGCGCGAAGTCAATTTCGACTACATGACGCAAGTCGCCGTAGCGGCCGACACGCTCGGCTATGAGGGGGTGCTGATCCCCACCGGCCGCTCTTGCGAAGACCCGTGGGTGACGGCGTCGGCCCTGTCGGCCGTGACGCAGCGCCTGAAATTCCTGGTCGCGGTGCGGCCGGGCCTGATGGCGCCGACGCTGGCCGCGCGCATGGCGGCGACCTTCGACCGTCTCTCCAATGGCCGGCTGCTGATCAACCTCGTCACCGGCGGCGACACCGCCGAGCTGGAGGGCGATGGCCTGTTCCTCGACCATACCGCTCGCTACGAGGCCTCGGCCGAATTCCTGCGCATCTGGCGCGACGTACTGGCGGCCAGCCATGACAGCGGCCAGATCGACTACCAGGGCAAGCACCTGAGCGTGAAGGGCGCGCGCGTCCTCTATCCGCCGCTGCAGCAGCCGCACCCGCCAGTGTACTTCGGCGGCTCGTCGGCGCCGGCGCATGCGCTGGCGGGCGAGCAGGTCGATACCTACCTGACCTGGGGCGAACCGCCGGCCGACGTGGCGCGGAAGCTGGAAGATGTTCGCCGGCACGCGGCGAAGCACGGCCGCACCGTCAAATTCGGCATTCGCCTGCACGTGATCGTGCGCGAGACCGATGCCGCCGCGTGGGCCGCCGCCGAAGACCTGATCAGCCGTCTCGACGACGAGACCGTGGCACGCGCGCAGTCGGTGTTTGCCAAGATGGATTCGGAAGGCCAGCGCCGGATGGCCGCGCTGCATGCTGGCGGTGCGCGTCGCACGCGCGCTGCGCTGGAAATCAGCCCCAACCTGTGGGCTGGCGTCGGCCTGGTGCGCGGCGGCGCGGGCACCGCGCTGGTGGGCGATCCGCACACCGTTGCCGAGCGCATGCGCGAGTACGCCGAACTCGGCATCGACACTTTCGTGCTGTCCGGCTACCCGCACCTGGAAGAGGCCTACCGCTTTGCCGAACTGGTGTTCCCGCTGCTGCCGCGCTCGGTGCGCGCGGTGTGCGAAAGGCTGCCGGGCAAGGTACTGTCGGGCCCGTTCGGCGAAGTCATGGCGACCGGCATCGTGCCGCGCGCCGCGCAGAGCTGAAGGAGGGCGGCATGAGCGCTCCGCATCTTCCGCCGCCGCGCCGGCATTCCGCCGCGCTGGCGCGCGCCGTGGCACCGTGGATCGTGCCGGTGCTGCTGATCGTGGCGTGGCAGGCTGCCTCACAGAACGGCTGGCTGTCGAACCGCGTGCTACCGGCCCCGTTGGCCGTGTTGCAGGCCGCCTGGGGCCTGGCCCGTTCGGGCGAGTTGTGGAAACACGTGGGCGTCAGCACCTGGCGCGCGCTGGCCGGGTTTGCCATCGGTGGCGGGCTGGGCCTGCTGCTGGGGCTGCTGACCGGCACCTTCCGCAGCGCGGCCACGCTGCTCGACAGCACGCTGCAGATGGTGCGCAACATCCCGCCGCTGGCGCTGATCCCGCTGGTGATCCTGTGGTTCGGCATCGACGAATCCGCCAAGCTGTTCCTGGTGGCGCTGGGGGTGTTCTTCCCGGTGTACCTGAACACCTACCATGGCATCCGCTCGGTCGACACCGGGCTGGTGGAAATGGCGCGCAGCTACGGGCTGTCTGGCTGGCAGTTGTACCGTGAAGTGATCCTGCCCGGCGCGTTGCCCGGGATCCTGGTGGGCGTGCGTTTTTCGCTCGGGCTGATGTGGGTGATCCTGATCGTCGCGGAGACCATCTCCGCGCAATCCGGCATCGGCTACATGACCATGAACGCGCGCGAGTTCCTGCAAACCGACGTGGTGCTGGTGGGCATCCTGCTCTACGCGCTGCTGGGCAAGCTGGCCGACCTGCTGTCGCGCGGTCTGGAGCGCTACTGGCTGCGCTGGCACCCGGGCTACGCGGCCGCCTGAACCACGCAACGCCGCACGTTCGGCAAGGAGATCGACATGCAGATGTATCCGGTGGAACAGGCCGCGCTGGCCGAACTGGAGGCGGGCCTCGCGCGCCGCGAGGCAGTCAGGCACGAGGCAGCGGCACCGCGCCGCCACGGTGGCGTTGCGCTGCGCTTGCGCCAGGTGGTCAAGCGTTATGACGGCCGCGAGGTGCTGCACGATGTGGCGCTCGACGTGGCGCCGGGAGAGTTCGTCGCCATCGTCGGTCGCAGCGGCTGCGGCAAAAGCACGCTGCTGCGGCTGGTGGCCGGGCTGGAGGGTGCCGACGGCGGCAGCATCGCGATCGACGGCGACGCACAGGAGCAGGGCAAAGGCAGCCGCAAGCGCGGCGCCGATGTGCGCGTGATGTTCCAGGATGCGCGGCTGCTGCCGTGGAAGCGCGTGCTGGATAACGTGGCGCTGGGCCTGCCGCGCGCGCGGCGCGGCGAAGCGGCCGAGGTGCTGGCGCAGGTGGGCCTGGCCGACCGCGCGCAGGCGTGGCCCGCACGGCTGTCCGGCGGGCAGCGGCAGCGCGTGGCGCTGGCGCGCGCGCTGGTGCATCTCCCGCAGCTGTTGCTGCTGGACGAGCCGCTGGGCGCGCTCGACGCGCTCACGCGCATCGAAATGCAGGGGCTGATCGAAGGCCTGTGGCGGCGGCTTGGCTTCACGGCGCTGCTGGTGACGCATGACGTCTCCGAGGCCGTGGCACTGGCGGACCGCATCGTGCTCATCGAGGATGGCCACATCGCCATGGACGAGCGTGTGGCGCTGGCGCGGCCGCGCCAGCGCGGCGCCGCTGGCTTCGCGCAGCTCGAAGCAGCGGTACTGCAGCGCGTGATGCGGCAAGCGCCGGCGGTGCCTTCGCCCCTCGATGCGGGCACGGAGCGCCGTGCGCAGCGCATCGACGACGGCGCGCACATCGACATGACGGAGTCTTCATTCGCCGGCGCCCGCTGAACTCCTATCATGAGCAGGCAGGCGCGCGCTGCGACAGCGCGCCGCTGCCATCACCCATCCGACATGGGACCCGACGCGGTCCGGTCAACCGAAGGAAATCGCCATGCCAGGCGTGCATGAACCCGCGAGCGCAGCCAATCCGCTGCAACGCTATCTGGAATCGCTGCCGCGCCAGCCGCTGGCCGACCGGCAACTGTGGCGCGACGCGCGCGGGCAGGTGCAGGGACAGTTCTTCAATTGCTCGCTCACCAGTGCCTTCGAACCGCTGGTGACGCTGGCCGACCGCCAGGTCGTGGCGCACGAAGGCTCGATCCATACCTATGCCGACGATGGCGTGGGCCTGGAGGCGTGGAAGCTGTTCGCCATGGCGGCCGACGACACCACGCTGGTGTCGCTGGACCGCCTGTCGCGGCTGCTGCACGCGATCAACTACTTTGCCGCCGACGGCGCGCACAAGCTGGTGCTGAACGTGCACAACCGGCTGCTCGCGGCGGTCGCCGACGACCATGGCGCCGCGTTCCGGCGCGCACTGCAGTCGCTGGGGTTGCCGCTGGAGCGCTTCGTGATCCAGGTGCCGGCCAGCGCCAACGACGACCTGCCGCTGCTGCTGCATGTGGTCGGCAACTATCGCCGCAACGGCTTCGCGGTCAGCCTGCAGGCGTCGGACCCGGCCGAGGCGGGCGCGCTGATGGCGCATGCGTTGCCGGACTGGCTCAAGCTCGACATGCGCCGCACCTGGACTGACCGCCAGCTGGCGGGCCTGCGCGCCAGCGCCGCCAATGCCGGCGTCACGCTGATCGGCCGGCGGCTGCAGAACGCCGAAAGCGTGGAGCGGCTGCAGGCCGCGGGCATCGACCTGGGGCAGGGCGCTTTCACCGGCGCGCTGGTCGGCACGGCCGGGCTGCGGGCGCAGGGGGCGGCCACAGTGGCTACAGCGGCCGCGGGCGTGCCAGCGGCACACGAACTCAGCAAGGAGCCGGTATGACGCAAGCGATCGGACCATTGGCAGGGCCATCATCGGCGGCGCACGCTACGCGCCTGGAAATTCCGCGGCACCTGCAGGTGCTGACCGTGCCGGGCCTGCATGGCAGCGGCCCGGGGCACTGGCAGAGCCGCTGGGAGCAGCGCTTTCCGGACTGGCAGCGTGTCGAGCAGCATGACTGGTCGCGCCCCAGTTTGCCGCTGTGGGCCGAGCGCGTCTCCGAAGGCGTGATGCGGGCGCAGCGCGTGGCCTCGCGCGGCGCGGTGCTGGTGGCGCACAGCTTTGGCTGCCTGGCGACGCTGCGGCAGGCGTCGCTGGACCCGGCGGGCATCTCCGGCGCACTGCTGGTGGCGCCGGCCGACCCCGACAAGTTCGGCGTCGCCAGCCTGCTGCCGACCTACCGCCTGCCATTCCCGACCATCCTGGTGGCCAGCCGCAACGATCCGTGGATGCCCCAGCGCACCGCTTTCAGCTGGGGCACGCTGTGGGGCAGCGAACTGATCGATGCCGGCCACCTGGGGCATATCAACGCCGATTCCGGCCTGGGCGACTGGGCCGAGGGCCTGGCGCTGCTGGACACGCTGGTGCAGCGCATCGCCGCCGCGGGTGATGCCGGCGCCACGGAAGTGTCTTCCACGCCATGGGAAGCCGGCCTGGAAGTGGTGCCGGGCGCTCCATATATCTAAACCGTCTAAGAAAATTCAGAAAGATTCGTTCTGTTTATAAAGGCGGATCTGCAGAATCTGTCTCGTAAGCCGGCGCAATATGCGCCGGCGTCATAAGGATCCGGCGCCCGAAGCCGGGCCGACCACAGACGAGACGACATGCCACCATCCCTCTCCCTGGCGGATGCCCCCACGCCGGGCGCCCCCGATGCGCCGGCCTCGCGTGCGCCACGTAGCCCCGCCAAGCAGCGCTTCACGGTGCTTCCCGGCTTTGGCCTGTCGCTGGGCTTCACGCTGTTCTACCTGACGCTGATCGTCCTGATTCCGCTGTCGGCGACGTTCCTGAAGACGTTCACGATGACGTGGGACGCGTTCTGGAGCGCGATCTCGTCGCCGCGCGTGGTGGCATCGCTGCAACTGAGCTTCGGCGCGTCGCTGATCGCCGCCATCGTCAATTCCGTGTTCGGACTGATCGTCGCCTGGGTGCTGGTGCGCTACCGCTTTCCGGGCAAGCGCCTGATCGATGCGCTGGTCGACCTGCCGTTCGCGCTGCCCACCGCAGTGGCCGGCATCGCGCTGACCGCGCTGTTCGCCGGCAACGGCTGGATTGGCCGTTACCTTGAGCCGCTCGGCATCAAGGTCGCGTTCACGCCGCTGGGCGTGGTAGTGGCGCTGACCTTTATCGGCCTGCCGTTCGTGGTGCGCACGGTGCAGCCGGTGCTCGAAGACGTGGAGCAGGAACTGGAAGAGGCCGCCGCCAGCCTGGGCGCCAACCGGCTGCAGACCTTCCGGCGCGTGATCCTGCCGGCGATCCTGCCAGCACTGCTGACGGGTTTCGCGCTGTCTTTCGCGCGCGCCACCGGTGAGTACGGCTCGGTGGTCTTTATCTCCGGCAATATGCCGATGGTGTCGGAGATCGCGCCGCTGATGATTTATTCCAAGCTGGAGCAATACGACTATGCCGGCGCCACCGCCGTGGCGGTGGTGATGCTGGTGATCTCGTTCGGGCTGCTGCTGTTGATCAACCTGCTGCAGGCCTGGACGCGCCGCCACCAGTCAGGCGCGCGCGCCGCGCTGGCACCGGAAGCGCCCGCGACGGGCAAGGAGTTCTGACATGGCGGGCGCAGTCTCGGGACGCCTGGGCGCGCAGCGCCAGGAACGGGCGCATCACAAGTTCGACGCCACCGGCGAGGCGCCATGGGTGCGCTACACGCTGATCACGCTGGCGGTGCTGTTCCTCACGCTGTTCCTGTTCGTGCCGCTGGCTTCGGTCTTCTACGAAGCGCTGCGCAAGGGCGTGCAGACCTACTTTGAAGCGCTGATCGAACCCGATGCCGTGGCCGCGATCCAGCTCACGCTGACGGTGGCGGCGATCGCGGTGCCGCTGAACGTGGTGTTCGGCGTGGCAGCGGCGTGGGCCATCGCCAAGTTCGAATTCCGCGGCAAGAACCTGCTGATCACGCTGATCGACCTGCCGTTCTCGGTGTCGCCGGTGATCTCGGGCCTGGTTTACGTGCTGCTGTTCGGCGCGCAGGGCTGGTTCGGCCCGTGGCTGGAAGCGCATGACATCAAGATCATGTTCGCGGTGCCCGGCATCGTGCTGGCGACGATCTTCGTGACCTTCCCCTTCGTGGCGCGTGAGCTGATCCCGCTGATGCAGGCGCAGGGCAGCGAAGAGGAAGAGGCCGCGATCGTGCTGGGCGCCTCGGGCTGGCAGACCTTCCGCCATATCACGCTGCCCAATATCCGCTGGGGCCTGCTGTACGGCGTGATCCTGTGCAATGCGCGGGCGATGGGCGAGTTCGGCGCGGTGTCGGTGGTATCGGGCCATATCCGCGGGCTGACCAACACCATGCCGCTGCATGTAGAGATCCTCTACAACGAGTACAACTTTGGGGCGGCCTTCGCGGTGGCCTCGCTGCTGACGCTGCTGGCGCTGGTCACCCTCGGCATCAAGACGCTGGTGGAATGGCGCGCGCGCAAAGAGACGGAAGAGGCCGTGATCGAGCGGCCAATCGGAGCAACGGCAACAACGGCAACAACGGCAACAACGGCAACAACGGCAACAACGGCAACAACGGCAACCGCGGGAACCTCCCTGCAAGCATCCGTGTAAGGAACGGCATCATGAGCATCCAGGTCAAGAACGTAGAGAAGCGCTTTGGCGATTTCGTCGCGCTGGACAATGTCTCGCTCGATTTCGACGAAGGCGAGCTGACTGCGCTGCTGGGGCCGTCCGGTTGCGGCAAGACTACGCTGCTGCGCATCATCGCCGGCCTGGAGCGCGCCGACGCGGGCCAGATCGTGCTGGCCGGGCGCGATGCCTCGGACCAGCATGTGCGCCAGCGCCAGGTGGGCTTCGTGTTCCAGCACTATGCGCTGTTCAAGCATATGAGCGTGTTCGAGAACGTGGCCTTCGGCCTGCGCGTGAAGCCGCGCGCCGAACGCCCCAGCGAAGCGCAGATCCGCGAGAAGGTGCATTCGCTGCTGGACCTGGTCCAGCTCGACTGGCTGGCCGACCGCTACCCGTCGCAGTTGTCGGGCGGCCAGCGCCAGCGTATCGCCCTGGCGCGCGCGCTGGCGGTGGAGCCGCGCGTGCTGCTGCTCGACGAGCCCTTCGGCGCGCTTGACGCCAAGGTGCGCAAGGAACTGCGGCGCTGGCTGCGCCGCCTGCACGATGAACTGCACGTGACCAGCGTGTTCGTCACGCACGACCAGGAAGAGGCGCTGGAAGTGGCCGACCAGGTGGTGCTGATGAACCGCGGCCACGTTGAGCAGTACGGCTCGCCCGAGGCGGTCTACAACCATCCGGCCACGCCGTTCGTGTTCGGCTTTCTCGGCAATGTGAACCTCTTCCACGGCCGCCTGGAAGTGGGCGAGACCGGCGGCCTGCTGCATACCGGCGAAGCGGTGCTGCCGGTGGTCGGCAGCGGCCACGAGACTGCCGGCGATGCGGTCGCGTATGTCCGTCCGCACGACCTGGACCTGGAGCGCTATTCGCCCGGCGCCGACGGCATTGCCGTGACGCTGCGCCGCGCGCTGACGCTGGGCCCGGTGGCCCAGCTCGAACTCGAGCGTGAAGACAACCAGGACGTGATCGAAGTGGCGCTGCCCCTCGAGCGCTTCCGCCACGCGGGCTTCCGCGAGGGCGAACTGCTCGCCGTGCGGCCGCGCCAATTGCGCGTCTTTACGCAAGCCAACGGCACTGCCTCCAACCAAAAACAAGAGGCCGCACGATGAACTTCCAGCAACTCCGATCGATCCGCGAGGCGGTGCGCCGCCAGTTCAACCTGACCGAGGTCGCCAACGCGCTCTATACCTCGCAGCCCGGCGTGTCGCGCCAGATCCGCGAGCTGGAAGAAGAGCTGGGCGTGGAGATTTTCGAGCGCTACGGCAAGCGCCTGACCGGGCTGACCGAGCCCGGCCGCGAGATCGTGCGCATCGTCGAGCGCCTGCTGCTTGAAGCCGAGAACCTGCGCCAGGCCGGCGACGAGTTCGCCGGCCGCCATACCGGGCGCCTGACCGTTGCCACCACGCACACGCAGGCGCGCTACGCGCTGCCGCGCGTGGTGCAGGCCTTCCGCCGCGAATACCCGCACGTGACGCTGGCGCTGCAGGAAGCGTCGCCGACGCATATCGTCGAGCTGCTGCTGACGGGGCAGGCCGATATCGGCATCGCCACCGAAGCGCTGGCGACCGAAGCCGGCCTGACCTCGTTCGAGGCCTACAGCTGGCAGCACGTGCTGGTGGTCTCGCCCGACCATCCGCTCACGCGCCTGCCCGAGCCCACGCTCGAGGACGTGGCGGGCTTCCAGCTCATTACCTACGACGCCGGCTTCACCGGCCGCCGCAAGATCGACAGCGCTTTCGCCGAGGCCGGGCTGCAGCCGGAGATTGTGCTGACCGCGCTGGATGCAGACGTGATCAAGACCTACGCCGAGCTGGAGCTGGGTGTGGGCATCATCGCCTCGATGGCGTACGACGAGCGCAAGGATTCCGGCCTGGTGCGCATCAATGCCGACCACCTGTTCGCGTCCAACACCACCAGCGTAGCCGTGCGCCGCGGCGCCTACCTGCGCGGCTATGCGCACGCCTTCATCAATATGTTCGCGCCGCACCTGTCGCGCGATACCGTCAGCAGCGCGCTGTCGGAGCAGGACCGGCAGGCGCTGGCGGCCTGAGCGGCACCTGCACCCGCCTTGCGCCGGGCCTGGCGCGGCGCCGGATGGCGCCAGCGGCACCTCGCCGCCTTCCGCGCGCGCCATCTGCCCCTGCACGGTGCCGTTCGCGCCCCGTGTCCACCGTTCGTCGCAACAGGCTTTCTTCGCGCCCGGGTGAAGGGTAAAGTCCTTGCACGTGCCGCGCATTGCCAGTCAGGCTTGCGCTGCGCAATTTCCGCAGCGCAACAGATATTGCGCGCGGCTGCCCGTCCGCCTGTATGTGGGCAAGGAAAGCAGGCAAGGAACGTTGGCAAGGAAAGAGGGGCAAGGGAGAGAGACGATCATGCGTGAAGAACCGCTGCTGCGCTGGCAGTGGCGCGGCTATGGCCGCAACCACCAGCATCCCCGCAACCTGCTGCTGCATATCGTGGCCGTGCCGATGTTCATGGCGGGCACGGTGCTGGGCCTCTACGGCATTTTGCGGCTTAGCCTGCCGGCGGTGGCGCTGGGGCTGGTATGCATGGGTATGTCGCTGGCGCTGCAGGGGCGCGGGCACCGGTTGGAGGCCAACGCGCCGGAGCCGTTTGCCGGTCCGGCGGACATCGTCGGACGTATCTTCGCCGAGCAATGGATCACCTTCCCGCGCTATGTGCTGTCAGGGCAGTGGTGGCGTGCGCTGACCGGTGAGTGTGGCACGCGCGTCACGTCGGGGGATTGCGCCGATTGCGCCGAGACCAGTCAACGCTAACATACCGCCATGAACCGCTGCTTTTCCTCCGTCGCCACCGCGCCACCGTCGCGGCTCACCATCCTCGGCCGCGACCTGCTGTTCGTGCTGTGCATGAACACGGTGATTGCCGTCAGCCTCAACTATGGTTTCCAGACTGGCGGCACGCTCTGGCACAATTTTGTCTATAGCCAGCTGATCGGCTTGTCGATCTGGCTGCTGATCGATATCCCCCGCGTCGGCATCTGGTGGAACGATCGGCCGCGCCGCTGGCCCTTCCTGCTGCTGGCAGCCGCCGCGGTACCCACCGGCGTGGTGATCGGCGGCTGGGCCACGCGCGTGGCGCTGGACCTGCCGCCCAAGTCAGTGGCCGAAACCGGCGACATGCTGCGCATGTGCCTGGTGGTGGGCATGCTGGCATCGGCGTCGATGATCTACTTCTACTGGTCGCGCGAGAAGCTTGCCTACCTGGAGCGCCAGGCCGCGCTTGACGCGCTGCAGCGCGAGGAAGCGGAAAAGCAACTGGTGCGCGCGCAGCTGATGGCGCTGCAGGCGCAGATCGAGCCGCACTTCCTGTTCAACTCGCTCGCCAACCTCGACGGCCTGATCGCTACCGACCCGCCCGCCGCGCGCCAGCTGCTGCAGCGCCTGATCGGCTTTCTGCGCATGTCGCTGGCCCACACCCGGGCCGAGCAATGCACGCTGCGTCAGGAGTTCGAGCTGCTGCGCAGCTACCTGGACATCCAGGGCATGCGCTTCGGCCAGCGTCTGTCGTATGACATCGACCTGCCGCGCGAGCTGGCCAAGGTCGAGATCCCGCCCATGCTGATCCAGCCGCTGGTGGAGAATGCGGTCACGCACGGTATCGAGCCTTGCATGATCGGCGGCCATATCCGCCTGTCGGCGCGCGCCGCCGGCGACGATGCGGTGCAGGTGATCATCGCCGATACCGGCGTGGGCTTCGGCCAGGCGTCCGGCAAGGGCTCGGGGCTGGGCATCACCCATGTGCGCGAGCGGCTGGCACGGATCTTCGGGGCCGCCGCCAGCATGCAGATGGAAGAAAACACGCCGCGCGGTGTGGTGGTTCGGCTGACGCTGCCGCTAGTGCGCCCGGTCGAGGCGCCGACGCTGACGCAGACGGTCACCGTGCCGGAGAGCATGCCGGTGACTTCGCCGGCTATCCAGCGAACCTGAGCGCGCCTGTAGCGACCGCCTGCAATTTGAATTCGATAACCAAAGGTGCTGCGACAACCAAAGGCGCGGCGTAGGGCGGCGCCGTCAGCGTCGCCCCGGATTCCTCACTGCCCCCAACCATCGCCCCCATGACCCCGACCCTTCTGATCGCCGACGACGAAGCGCTGCTCGCGCGCGTGCTGGAATCCGAACTGAAGTCGCTGTGGCCCGAGGCCCGTATCGTTTCGGTCGTGCACGACGGCATGGCCGCGCTGGCCGCCGCGCGCGAGCACCAGCCGCGCGTGGCGTTCCTGGATATCCGCATGCCGGGCATGAGCGGCATGGACGTGGCGCGCGAGCTGATCGAGTTTGATATCCCGCCGCTGGTGGTCTTTGTCACTGCCTACGACCAGTTTGCGCTGGAAGCCTTCGAGCGCGCCGCGGTCGACTATGTGCTCAAGCCAGTGCAGCGCGAGCGGCTGGAAGCGACCGTGTGCCGCCTCAAGGAGCGCCTGCAGGCAATGTCCGATCCGTCGGACGATCAGGACGACGAGGCGGATGACAGCGCCGAGGCGGATGCCGCCATGCTCGACACCGACCGCCTGGGCCAACTGCTGGCACGGCTGGAGTCTCTCGAGCACGCCACGCCCGGCGGCGCGGCGCAGCGCCAGTACCTGCGCTTTATCAAGGCATTGGTCGGGCAGGAGGTCCGCATCATCCCGGTCGACGAGGTGATCTACCTGGAAGCCACCGACAAGTACGTCAACGTGGTCTCCAGCGCCGGTGAGGCGCTGATCCGCACCAGCCTGCGCGAACTGACTCAGCAACTGGATCCGGAGCGTTTCTGGCAGGTCCACCGTGGCACGGTGGTCAACATCGACTGCGTGGCCAGTGCGGTCAACCAGTCGCTGGGACGGCTGTCGCTGCGGCTGCGCGACCGGCCCGAGCTGCTGCCGGTGGCGCGCCAGTACGCGCACCTGTTCAAGCAGATGTAGGGATCGCGGCAAGCGGCGCAGCCGCCACCCGGCTGCAGCATGGCGCGGTTTTCCTCTATGATGCGGGCTTCGGCCCGCATTTTTTGTTGGCTGGCCGCATCACTCCCGCCGCAGCCCGCTACCGGACCTTCCACCCGCACCTTCCACCCGCGCCATGTCCACCGCCGCCATCGATCCCGCCCGCAATCCGCTTCGCCATGACGCCCAGGTGATCGGGCTGGTCGGGCTGGCGCATGGGGTCTCGCATTTCTATCATCTGCTGCTGGCACCGCTGTTCCCGTGGATCAAGACCGAGTTCGGGCTGAGCTATGCGGAGCTGGGGCTGCTGATGACGGTGTTCTTCGCCGTGTCGGCGGTGGTGCAGACTGCCTCGGGCTTCGTGGTGGACCGCTTCGGTGCGCGGCCGGTGCTGTTTGCCGGGCTGGCCTTCCTGGGCAGCGCGGCGCTGCTGCTGTCGGCCAGCAACGGCTATGCCGCGCTGCTGGCCGGCGCGGCGGTGGCGGGGCTGGGCAATGGCGTGTTCCACCCGGCCGACTTCACGCTGCTGAACAAGCATGTGTCGCAGCCGCGGCTGGGCCATGCCTTCTCGGTGCACGGCATTTCCGGCAACCTGGGCTGGGCCGCGGCGCCGCTGTTCCTGGTCACCATCGCCAACCTGGCCAGCTGGCGCACGGCGCTGGCGGCGGCCTCGGTGGTGGCCTTCGTGGTGTTGGCCGTGCTGGTGGTGCTGCGCCATGTGCTGGACCCGCGCGAGGTGCGTGGCGCCGTGGGCCGGCCCGCCAAGGCCGCCGGCGGCAGCCTGCTGGGCTTCCTGCGCCTGCCGCAGGTGTGGGTGTGCTGGGCGTTCTTCCTGCTGACCACGTTCTCCGCCGCGGGCATCCAGAGCTTTGCCCCGACTGCGCTGACTTACCTGTACGGCATGCCGTACACGCTGGCCACGGCTTCGTACACCATTTACATGCTGTGCAGCGCCGGCGGCATGGTCGTCGGCGGCTTTGCGGCCAGTCGCACCAGCAACCATGACCGGCTTATCGCCACCAGCTTTACCGTTTCCGGCCTGATCGCTATCCTGGTCGGGCTGAACCTGTTTCCCGCCTTGCTGGTGCCGGTGCTGATGGGCGTGATCGGGTTTGGCGCCGGCACCGCCGGGCCGTCGCGCGACCTGCTGGTGCGCGCCGCCGCGCCCGCCGGCGCCACTGGGCGCGTCTATGGCGTGGTCTATTCCGGCCTCGATATCGGGCTGGCCTGCGGCCCGCTGTTCTTCGGGGCGTTGATGGACGCGCGGCTGCCGGCCTGGGTGTTCTTCATGATCGGCGGCTTCCAGCTGATCTCGATCTTTACCGCGGTGACGGTGGGCAACGGCAACCGCTTGCGCCGCGGTGCCGCGGCGCCGGCAGCCTGAGCCCGGCCGGCACCGCCGGCCACCATTGCCTGCCTTCTGCGCATCCTGCCTTGTTCCGCCTGCCTCGAGGAGGTTTTCATGACTGCCACGCCGGGCCATCCGAACCCTGACACTCCCGATTCGCACGAAGCGAGCGATGCGCCGCTGTTGGGCGGCCCGCTGTTGGGTGGACATATCCTGGTTGATGCGTTATTGGCCCACGGCGCCGAACTCGCCTTCGGCGTGCCGGGTGAAAGCTACCTGGCGGTGCTCGACGGTTTCCATCGCCGCCGCGACCAGTTGCGCTTCATCGTCTGCCGCCAGGAAGGCGGCGCCGCGGTCATGGCCGAAGCCTACGGCAAGCTGACCGGCCGCCCCGGGCTGGCCTTCTGCACGCGCGGCCCCGGCGCCACCAATGCCAGCATCGGCGTGCATACGGCGTTCCAGGACTCGACGCCGATGATCCTGTTCATCGGGCAGGTCGGCACCGATTTCATGGACCGCGAGGCCTTCCAGGAAATCGATTACCGCCGCATGTTCGGCCAGATGGCGAAGTGGGTGGCGCAGATCGACCGCGTCGAGCGCATCCCGGAATACATCGCGCGCGCCTACCAGACCGCGACCTCGGGCCGGCCCGGCCCGGTGGTGCTGGCGCTGCCGGAGGACATGCTGACGCAGACGGCCGTAGTGCCGCAGCTGCGTGGCTACGAGCGCGTGCTGAGCTGGCCGGGCGACTCCGAGATGGCGCGCCTTCAGCAAATGCTGGAAGCCGCCGAGCGGCCCTTCGTGCTGACTGGCGGCAGCGGCTGGACGCCGCAGGCCTGCGCCGACCTGCAGGCCTTCGCCGAACGCTTTGCGCTGCCGGTAGGCTGCGCCTTCCGCGGACAAGACCTGTTCGACAACCGCCATCCCAACTATGCCGGCGATGTCGGCATCGGCATCAACCCGGCGCTGGCCGAGCGCATCCGCCAATCCGACCTGGTGCTGGCCATCGGCCCGCGCCTGGGCGAGATGACCACCGGCGGCTATGCACTGATCGCCGCGCCGCGGCCCGCGCAAACGCTCGTGCACGTGCACGCCGGTGCCGAGGAACTGGGCAGCGTCTATCAGGCTGACCTGATGATCCACGCCTCGATGCCGGCCATCGCCGCGCGCCTTGCCGCGTTGGAGCCCGCCGCAGCCCCGCGTTGGCTGGCCTGGACCGGGGCGGCCCAGGCTGACTACGCGCGCTACCTGCAGCCCCCGGCATTTACAGGGCAGGGCGTCGACATGGCAGAGGTCATCCGCACGCTCGACCAGATGCTGCCGGACGACGCAGTGGTCACCAACGGTGCCGGCAACTATGCCAGTTGGCTGCATCGTTATTTCCACTATCGCCCGTTCCGCAATGGCGGCCGCGGCCAACTGGCGCCGACCAGCGGCGCGATGGGCTATGGCGTGCCGGCCGCGGTCGGCGCCAAGATCGCCTTCCCGCAGCGCACCGTGGTGGCGCTGGCCGGCGACGGCTGCTTCCTGATGAATGGCCAGGAACTTGCTACGGCAATGCAGTACCAGGCGCCGGTGGTGTTCATCGTCGTCAATAACGGCATGTACGGCACTATCCGGATGCATCAGGAGCGCGAATACCCGACCCATGTATCGGGCACCGAGCTGCACAACCCAGACTTCGCCGCGCTGGCGCGCGCCTATGGTGCGCGCGGCGAGATCGTGACCACGACCGAGGCCTTCGCCCCGGCGCTGCGCGCCGCGCTGGAGGCGCCGGTGTCGACACTGATCGAGATCCGCGTCGACCCGGACGTGATCACGCCACGCACCACGCTCAGCGCGATCCGCGCGCACGCACTCGCCGGCCGGCAGCACTGAACGCGGCGCGCCGCAACGGATTCTTACCATCCATCAGGAGACCATTGATGAAGCCTGTCACCACCGACCTGTGCGACGCCCATGAAGACCGCCTCGCCGCCGGCACCCTGCGCGTGATGGCGCCGGTGTTCCGCGCCTGGGGCAAGCAGGGCGCCTTTGCCGGCCCGGCCGCGACGCTGAGGGTGTTTGAAGACAATGCGCTGGTGCGCACCGTGCTGGAAGCGCCGGGCCAGGGCCGGGTATTGGTGATCGACGGTGGCGGCTCGCTGCGCCGCGCGCTGGTCGGCGGCAATCTCGGCCTGCTGGCCGAGAAGAACGGCTGGGCCGGCATTATCGTCAACGGCTGCGTGCGCGACAGCGCCGAGCTGGATGTGTGCGATATCGGCATCCGCGCGCTTGCCGCGCACCCGCAGAAAAGCCAGAAGCGCAACGTCGGCGAAAGCGAAGTCACGGTGCAGATGCCCGGCGCGCTCGTGCGTCCGGGCAACTGGATTTACGTCGACGCCGACGGCGTGCTGGTCTCGGACGACAAGCTGGAGGGCTGAGCATGCCTCGCGTCTTCGTCTACGGCACGCTACGCGCCGGCGAGGTCAACGACCTGAACGCGGCTGCGCACCGGCACGGCATTGCCGCGCCGACGCTGCTGGGCATGGCCACGGTGGCGGGGCGGCTCTATGACTTTGGGACCTATCCCGGGCTGGTGCTGGATGCGGCGGCCGGGCCGGTTGTCGGGGACATCTATGACATTGCCGACGCGCTGCTGCCGGTGCTCGACGAGATTGAAGAGGTTTATCCGGGGCAGGCAACGCTTTTCGTGCGCGAGGAATGCGCGGTCCAGCAGGATGGCAAGCCTGTTGCCTGCCTGCTCTATCCGGTGGCGGAAGCCGCCGTGGCCACGTTGCCGCACATTGGCAGCGGTGACTGGGTGGCCTATCGCCGCGCGCGCGATTCGGCCAGCGCTTGAAAGCAGTCCCAGCAAAGCTATCCAATCAGCGGCGTCCTTGTGGCGCCGTTTTCTTTGGCTCGCGCCTGGCACCCCCATCACGCGCATGACTTCAAAGCTGATTTTTCACGATGTGGAAAGGTGTTGCGGTCTGCAAGAATAGATGGTTTGCGGAGCACAACGCCATTTCTCATGATGGAATATCATGTCCCGTATCGTGAAATAAAGTTTGTAATGCTTTGAATTTATTGAAGAAAAAAAGTCAGCGGCAATGTCGGTTCAGGGTTGTTGCGACGCGGGAGCTTTCTCTACACTCTTATATAAGACACATGACCTGAGACGTAAAAAAAGCCCCCACAGGCGGCGCCCCAAGACAGGTGATCAAGAGATTCTCGGCCATCCCAAACACCTTCAGGAGAGTGACTATGAACCGCCAGGAACAGATCGAGGCCCTGCAAAAGGACTGGGATACCAACCCCCGCTGGAAGGGTATCCAGCGCAACTTCACCGCCGAAGACGTCGTGCGCCTGCGTGGTTCGGTCCAGGTTGAGCACACCCTGGCACGCCGCGGCGCCGAAAAGCTGTGGAACCTGCTGCACACCGAGCCGTTCGTCAACTCGCTGGGCGCGCTGACCGGCAACCAGGCGATGCAGCAAGTGAAGGCCGGCCTGAAGGCCATCTACCTGTCGGGCTGGCAAGTCGCCGGCGACGCCAACCTGGCCGGTGAAATGTACCCCGACCAGTCGCTGTACCCGGCCAACTCGGTGCCGCAAGTCGTCAAGCGCATCAACAACACCTTCCAGCGCGCCGACCAGATCCAGTGGAGCGAAGGCAAGGGCGATACCGACTTCTTCGCCCCGATCGTGGCTGACGCTGAAGCTGGCTTCGGCGGCGTGCTGAACGCGTTCGAACTGATGAAGTCCATGATCGAAGCGGGCGCCGCCGGCGTTCACTTCGAAGACCAGCTGGCCTCCGTCAAGAAGTGCGGCCACATGGGCGGCAAGGTGCTGGTGCCGACCCGCGAAGCCGTCGCCAAGCTGACCGCCGCCCGCCTGGCCGCCGACGTCTCGGGCGTACCGACCCTGGTGATCGCTCGTACCGACGCCGAGGCCGCCGACCTGCTGACCTCGGACGTGGACGACAACGACAAGCCGTTCTGCACCGGCGAGCGCACCGTGGAAGGCTTCTACCGCGTCCGCAACGGCCTGCAGCAATCGATCTCGCGCGCCCTGGCATACGCTGAAGTGGCTGACCTGGTGTGGTGCGAAACCGGCAAGCCGGACCTCGAGTTCGCCAAGAAGTTTGCCGAAGCCGTGCACGCCAAGTTCCCGGGCAAGATGCTGGCCTACAACTGCTCGCCGTCGTTCAACTGGAAGAAGAACCTGGACGACGCCACCATCGCCAAGTTCCAGAGGGAACTGGGCGCCATGGGCTACAAGTTCCAGTTCATCACGCTGGCTGGCTTCCACTCGCTGAACTACTCGATGTTCAACCTGGCCTACGGCTACGCCCGCAACCAGATGAGCGCGTTCGTGGAACTGCAGGAAGCCGAGTTCAAGGCGGCCGAGAAGGGCTTCACCGCGGTCAAGCACCAGCGCGAAGTCGGCACCGGCTACTTCGACGCCGTGACCCAGACCATCGAAGGCGGCCAGTCGTCGACGACCGCCCTGAAGGGTTCGACCGAAGACGAGCAGTTCTTCGAAGACAAGAAAGTGGCCTGACTCTCCTGGTCACCCCCGCCGGCTAGTGGGTCCGGCGGATCAGGGGGGCGTGCGACCATCATGCCCTCCAATTTAGGCGACGCGCCGTTCTCTCTCAGGGACGGCGCGCTTTTTTTTCTTAACGCTTGCACAGACGCGGTTTAGCGCCCCATGCGGCGGTTGTAGCTGCGCGAAATGCGGGCCATCAGCGCCGGATCGTTTTCACCCATGCTGTCGAATGTCACCCGGACGTGGCCGTCTGCCAACTGATCTACACCGGCCATCACCGCGCTGCTTTCCAGACTGCCCACCACGATGCCGCTGACCGGATCCTCGATGCTGATCGCCAGTCCCTGGTCGTGCATGGCCCCTGCTGCTGCGGTGAAGGTGCGGTCGAAGCTGGCCGGCGTCATGACCGTAAAGGCGCCTGTCCCGGCCGGAGGTAATGCACATGCCGAAAGCGCCAGGATGCTTCCGCAGGCTATCAGTGAGAGTCGCATGATGATGACACCTTCCGTCAGCCCCGGACCGAAAATGTACGCGTTGCGACTTTATTGCGAGTTTTCCACTCGCTGATCGCCTTGCCACAAGATTAGGCGACATTGGCGAAGATTCCATGCGAAGTCAGCGGATGCATCGCAGAGCGTCCGGGCAAACAGTCAGTGCGAAATGCAATAAATTGTCACATCTGACGACTTGTTGCATTTGGATGATGCCGGCAGTAAGTGGATGCCATAAAGTGCCCCGGCCTTTGTCGGCACTTTCCGAGCCACCACCAAGAACAACATCATGAAAGCATCATTCTCACTCGCTACCTGCGCCGTCGCGGCGGCACTGCTGGCCGGCTGTTCCGGCGGCATGCCCACCAACATCGACGGCATGGTGTCCGCCGGCTCGTCGCTGGCCAAGGCCGCGACGCTGAGCGACGCGGACGTCAAGAGCCTGTCCGACCAGGCCTGCGCCGAATCGGACAGGACCAACAAGATCGCCGGCGCCAATACCACCTACGGCAAGCGCCTGGCCAAGATCATGAGCGGCCTGAATGGCAGCAACGTGCCCAACGTCAATGCCAAGGTGTACCTGACCAAGGACGTCAACGCCTGGGCCATGGCCAATGGCTGCGTGCGCGTCTACAGCGGCCTGATGGACATGATGACCGACGATGAAGTACGTGGCGTGCTCGGCCACGAACTGGGCCATGTCGCGCTGGGCCACACCAGGAAGGCCATGCAGGTCGCCTACACGGCCACGGCCGCGCGTGGCGCGGCCGCGGCGGCAGGCAACAGCGCGGTGGCCGCGCTGTCCTCGTCGCAGTTGGGTGAGTTGGGCGAGAAGCTGATCAACGCGCAGTTCTCGCAGTCGCAGGAAAGCGCGGCCGATGACTACTCATTCGACCTGCTGACCAAAAACAAGGCCAACACGCGTGGCCTGGTGACGGCATTCCAGAAGCTGGCCAAGCTCGATGGCGGCAAGTCGAGCATGTTCTCGTCGCACCCGGGCTCGGATGACCGCGCCAGGCATATGGAGGAGCGGATTCGCAAGGCTTCGTAAACCACTGGGCGCATCAACGGCAACGCCCGCACCGGATAGCCCGGTGCGGGCGTTGTACTTTCTGCCAGAGCAGGCCGGGTCAGCGATACACGATCACCGGGATATCGGTATGCGTCAGCACCTTCTGTGTTTCGCTGCCGAGCAGCAGGCCGGACAGCCCGCGCCGGCCATGCGACGCCATGAAGATCACGTCGCAGCTATGGCGCTCGGCCGCATCGATGATGCCGAGGTAGGGCACGGCGAAGGTCGACATGTCGGCGTCGAAGGTGACGCCGGCCGCGGTTGCGAGGTTCTCGATTTCCTTCAGGTAGAGCTTGGCCTGGTTCTCGATGCGGTCCTTGAAGGCCTGCGGCGCCTCGACCACGATTTCGCTGAACGGGGTATAGGGATACTCCTCCAGGCAGACATAGGCCGTGACGCGCGCGCCGATGGCCTTGGCGAGTTCCAGCCCGCCGTTGATGGCTTTCTTGGAGAGTTCCGAGCCGTCGGTGGGTAGCAGGATGTGTTGGAACATGCGGGGCTCCTTTTCTGACCAGGGAAGGGGGCAGGGCGGCCGCCCGGCGCCGGTGGGGCGATGCCGGGCGGTGGAAAGCGCCTGTCTGCAACCATTGTAGTCAGTGTGCCGAGTACGGCATTGTGCAAAATCAATTGCACAAAAGCGTTCCAGCCGGAGCCCTTGCGCTGGCCGTCAGCCTGCCAGCGCCGCTGCCGCCGGCACGGATGCCGCCTGCTCCGCCCGGCGCCAGTAGGCCGGGTTACCGTAAGTGTTCTTCAGGTGGTCGATAAACAGCCGTACCCGCAGCGGCAGGTGCTTGCGTTGCGGGAATACGGCATGGATGCCGATCGGCGGCGCCTGGAATTCGTCCAGCACCGTGACCAACCGGCCACTGGCGATTTCGTTGCCAACTTCCCACCACGACCGCCACGCCAGGCCGTTGCCCTGCAGGCACCACTCGTGCAGCACCGCGCCGTCGGTGCATTCCATGGTGCCGCCGACCTTGACAGTCACCGAGCGCCCGTCTTCCGCGAACACCCAGCCGCGCTGCACGTTGGCGCTGGCGCCGAAGGCCAGGCAGTTGTGCCGCTGCAGGTCGTCCGGCGTGTTGGGACGGCCAGCGCGGGCCAGGTAGTCGGGCGAGGCCACCACCACGCGCCGGGTCTCGGCCAGCCGGATCGACACCAGGCTGGAGTCGGGCAGGTCGCCCAGCCGGATCGCGCAGTCGAAGCCCTCGTTGACCAGGTCGACCACGCGGTCGGACAAGTCCAGGGTGATCGATACGTCCGGGTGCGATTCAATGAACAGCGGCACCAGCGGTGCCACATGCTTGCGGCCATAGCCGGCCGGCGCGGTCACGCGCAGGTGGCCGCTGGCCTTGACGCCGCCGGCCGAGACGCTGGCCTCGGCATTGTGCAGGTCGTTCAGGATGCGCTGGCAGTCCTCCAGGAAGGCCGAGCCTTCGAAGGTCAGGCTGATCTTGCGCGTGGTACGTACCAGTAACTTCACGCCCAGCCGCTCTTCCAGCGCATCGATGCGGCGCCCGATGATGGCCGGCGCCACGCCTTCCGCCGCTGCCGCCGCCGACAGGCTGCCGCGCGACGCGACGGATACAAAAGTCTCCAGCTGTTTGAAATGGTCCACAAATGTTTGCCGAGTAGTGCCCAGCCCGCGCACTTTGTGCCGGCCCGGTCACGCCCGATGCATTGCGGCGTGCTGCCAGCGGCCAATGCGCAAGGATTTAGTGCGTAGTATCGTTTTAGTCAGCCAAGATTAGTGGTCGAAAAGTAAAAGATCAAGTGACCCGGGGCACCTTTGCCGCAGTGCAGCGTCTCCCTACAATGCGATGCATTCACTGGTGTACACGGCCACGCAGTTGTGGTCCGGCACCGACACACTTTGCAGAGTCAGGTTGCCAGCGCCCCCCATGAACAAGATCCGCGCAGTCGTCTTCGATGCCTACGGCACGCTGTTCGACGTGTATTCCGTCACCGCGCGCGCGGAACAGCTGTTCCCGGGCCGCGGCGAGGCGCTGGCGCTGCTCTGGCGCGACCGCCAGATCGACTACACGCGCATCCGCACCATGGCTGCGCACGACGGCGCGCATTACAAGCCGTTCTGGGCCATCACCGTGGACGCGCTGCGCTACGCCGCCGAACGCCTGGGCCTGCCGCTGGACGAGGCCACCGAAGCCCAGCTGCTCAAGGAATACGCCTGCCTGTCGGCCTTCCCGGAAAACCTGGGCGCGCTCAAGCGCCTGCGCAAGGCGGGGCTGCCGCTGGGCATCCTGTCCAACGGCAACGCCGAGATGCTCGACATCTCGGTCAAGAGCGCCGGCATGCATGGCCTGTTCGACCATGTGCTGTCGGTCGATGCGGTGCGCCAGTACAAGACCGCGCCGGCCGCCTATGCGCTTGGGCCGCTGGCCTTCGGCCTGGAGGCGCAGGAGATGCTGTTCGTCTCGTCCAACGGCTGGGACGCCTGCGGCGCTACCTGGTATGGCTACACCACCTTCTGGATCAACCGTGCCGGCCATCCGGCGGAGCGGCTCGACGTAGCCCCCTCCGGCACCGGGCACGACATGAACGACCTGCTTGAATTCGTCCGCGCCCATGGCGTGGCGGCATAGCAGGGCGCCCCAATCACCAAGCTATCGCTATCGTTTAACAGGAGAACACTGATGGCTATCACGCTGCCCGCGGGCATGAAGATTACCGGCGAAATCCTGCCGGCCTACGAAGATATCCTCACGCCGGAAGCCCTGGCCCTGGTAGACAAGCTGCACCGCGCCTTCGAGCCGCGCCGTCAGGAACTGCTGGCCGCGCGCGTCGAGCGCGCCAAACGCCTGGACGCAGGCGAAGTCCCCGATTTCCTGCCGGAAACCAAGAGCATCCGCGAAGGCGACTGGAAAGTTGCCCCGATCCCCAAGGCGCTGGAATGCCGCCGCGTGGAAATCACCGGTCCGGTCGAAGCCAAGATGGTGATCAACGCCTTCAACTCGGGCGCTGACAGCTACATGACCGACTTCGAGGATTCCAACACCCCCAACTGGCACAACCAGCTGCAGGGCCAGGTCAACCTGAAGGCCGCCGTGCGCCGCACGCTGACCCTGGAATCGAAGGGCAAGCAATACAAGCTGAACGACAAGATCGCCACGCTGCAAGTGCGTCCGCGCGGCTGGCACCTGGATGAGAAGCACGTCACCATCGACGGCAAGCGCATCTCGGGCGGCATCTTCGACTTCGCGCTGTTCCTGTTCCACAACGCCCGCGAGCAGATCGCCCGCGGCGCCGGCCCGTTCTTCTATCTGCCCAAGATGGAAAGCCATCTTGAAGCGCGCCTGTGGAACGACATCTTCGTGATGGCACAGCAGGAAATCGGCCTGCCGCAAGGCACCATCAAGGCCACCGTGCTGATCGAGACCATCCTCGCCGCGTTCGAAATGGATGAAATCCTGTACGAACTGCGCGAGCACAGCGCTGGCCTGAACGCTGGCCGCTGGGACTACATCTTCTCGTGCATCAAGAAGTTCAAGAACGACAAGGACTTCTGCCTGGCCGACCGCGCCAAGGTCACCATGACCGCGCCGTTCATGCGCGCCTACGCGCTGCTGCTGCTCAAGACCTGCCACCATCGCGGCGCCCCCGCCATGGGCGGCATGAGCGCCCTGATCCCGATCAAGAACGATCCGGAGAAGAACGCCATCGCCATGGAAGGCATCATCAGCGACAAGCGCCGCGATGCCACCGACGGCTATGACGGCGGCTGGGTGGCCCACCCGGGCCTGGTCGAGCCGGCCATGAAGGAATTCGTGGCAGTGCTGGGCGACAAGCCGAACCAGTTCGAGAAGCAACGTCCGGACGTGCAAGTGAAGGGCGCCGACCTGCTCGACTTCAAGCCGGAAACGCCGATCACCGAGCACGGCCTGCGCATGAACATCAACGTCGGCATCCACTACCTGGGCGCCTGGCTGGATGGCAACGGTTGCGTGCCGATCCACAACCTGATGGAAGATGCCGCGACCGCCGAGATCTCGCGCTCGCAGGTGTGGCAATGGATCCGTTCGCCGAAGGGCAAGCTGGAAGACGGCACCAAGGTCACGGCCGAGCTGGTGCGCAAGCTGATCCCGGAAGAACTGGCCAAGGTGAAGGAACTGGTCGGTGGCGACACCAAGACCTATGACCGCGCTGCCGAGATCTTCGAGCAGATGTCGACGTCGGAGGACTTCGCCGAGTTCCTGACGCTGCCGCTGTACGAAGAAGTCTGAGCGGCCCGCATCGCTCCGGCATGACCTAAAACCGCAGCCTGATGGCTGCGGTTTTTTGATTCCTTTCCGTCGCTCACAGCGGCCCGGGCAGCGTCTTCAGCCCGATCCAGAGCACCATGATGATCACATTGACCGGCACGCTGAGCGCGCCCGGTACGTAGAACAGCGCCGACAGCACCGGCGCGCACAGCACGCCTTCCACCACGCTGCCCGCGACATAGAAGAAGACGCCGCACCACAGCCAGCGCCGCATATAAGTCGGCAGCCAGTGCGCACGTGTCTTGTTGAAATGCCAGGCGTGGGCCCGCTCGGCGCGGCTTCCCCGACTGGCGTCGCGGAACAGCCAGTTGAAGAAAAAATAGCGGTACAGCAGCGTGCGGAAGGCCAGCTCTTGCATGATCACTCCTTTGGCCGTGCCGAGCCGGTGGTGGGCAATGTTCATACCAGCGCATGCGTGCAGGGACGACGGCGGCTTACACCAGCAGCGTAGCAAGAAGTCGCAGGAACAGCCCAGGCGCCGAACGCAATCCGGGTCCGCGGCATGCTGGAAAACCCCGCATGTCGCCTGCCGCAACACTCTCTAATATGAAGTATCCGCCGCCAGCGCGGCCTACAACATCAAAGCGGAGACTTCAGATATGGACCGTCGACAGTTCCTGGGCACCGCAGCCCTTGCCGCAGCCGCCGGCGTAGCGCCGTACGCCATGGCGCAGCAGTGGCCGGCGCGGCCGATCCGGCTGGTGGTGGCGTATCCGCCCGGCGGCGGTACGGACGTGGTGGCGCGGCTGTTTGCCGACTATCTTGGCCGCGTGACAGGCCAGTCGGTGGTGGTGGAGAACAAGCCGGGCGGCGCCACCATTCCCGCCACGCAGGACGTGATCCGCGCACGGAACGACGGCCAGACGCTGCTGGTGACGCTGGGTTCGTCCGCCACCTCGGGCGCGCATATCAACCGCGTGCCCTATGATCCGCTGACCGACCTCACCGCGCTTGCCGAACTCGGCCGCGCCCCAGTGCTGCTTGCCGCCAACAAGGACGCCCCATATTCCACGCTGAAGGAACTGATTGCCTATTCCAAGGCCAATCCGGGCAAGCCGATCCATTCCGCCTCGTACGGACCGGGCACGTCGTCGCACTTTGGCCCGCTGCTGTTCAACCGGCTGGCAGGCACCAACCTGGAGCCGGTGCTGTACAAGGGCTCGGCGCCTGCCACGCAGGATCTGGTAGGCGGCGTGGTGCCGCTGATGATCGATGGCCTGACCACCGGCGTGCCGCTTTATCAGGTGGGCAAGACCAAGGTGCTGGCGACCACCATGCCGGAACGCTCGGATCTGGCGCCCGGCGCGCCGACGTTCCGCGAGCTGGGTTTCCAGGAGATGGAGCAACTTAGCGGCTATTTCGCCCTGTTCGGGCCAAAGGGCATGCCCAAGGCCACGGTCGATGCCGTCTCGGAGGCCGTGCGCAAGGTGCTGGCCGATCCGGCTTACCAGAAGCGGCTGGCCGGCGTTGGCGTGCTGCCCGCGCAGGCGGTCACGCCGGAAGCGTTTGCCGCGCAGATCCGGACCGACCATGCGCGCTGGGGCCAGTTCATCAAGGACATTGGCTTCAAGATCGAGAATTGAGCCCGCCCAAGCCGGTCCGGGGCCAGCCAGGGGCACGGGAGGCGACCGTCCGGCGCCGCCACGAGGCAAATTCTTGTCCATACTGAACCTTGCCGCGGCGCCGTGCCGCGGCAACCAAGAATCAGCAGCCTATGGAGGGAATCGTGTTCAAGCACATCTTGCTGGCCACCGATGGCTCGGAGCTTTCCAAGGTCGCCATGGCGGCGGCGATCAATTTCGTCAAGGCGGGCGATGCGAAGCTGACGGCGTATACGTGCATGGAGGAATATCCGTACCTGTCCTCGGGGGATGCCGGCCATCCGCGGCGAAAGGCATATGAGGAACATGAGGCCGAGCGCGCCAACGCGGTGCTGGCCGCGGTTGTCGCGGCGGCCACCGAGGCCGGCGTGACCTGCCAGACCGACATGAGCACATCGGTGCCGTACAAGGGCATCATCGATGCCGCCGCCAAGCACGGCTGCGATGTGATCTTCATGGCGTCGCACGGACGGCGCGGGCTCGAGGGGCTGCTGGTCGGCAGCGAAACGCAGAAGGTGCTGACCCACTGCACGATCCCGGTGCTGGTCTACCGCTGAGCTGGCGCAATCCGCCAGTCAGGATTCCTTTGGGCCGCAGGGCAGGCCGATTCGCGAGCCGGCGGTTGTGGCAATGTGAACACGCCCGCGCCGGGCCGTCATAAGCGGTAGCCCTGGCTCGGATTCACCGTCCAGCCGCCGGCGCCATCGAGTTCCAGCACCTGGTGGTGGTACTTGAGCAGCGAGGGACGGTGGCTGACGCTGACCAGCGTCGCCTCCATGCCGGCCAGCAACCGGTACATGCCGTCTTCGTTGGCGATATCGAGCGCGCTGGTGGCCTCGTCGAGCATCACATAGCGCGGCCGCGACAGCAGCACGCGCCCGATCGTCAGCCGCTGCTGCTCGCCCAGCGACAGCACCTTGCCCCAGTCCACTTCGGTATCGAGGCCGCCGAAGCGGTCGACGATGCCGCCAAGGTTCACCAGCTCGAGCAGCCGGATCAGTTCGTCGTCCGCGATGTGCTGCCCGATGTGATTGGGGTAGAGCAGCTGGCCACGCAGGCTGCCGACGACCATGTACGGGTGCTGCGGCAGGAACAGCATGTCCTGCGGCCTGGGGCGCATGATGCAGCCGCTGCCGCTGGTCCACAAGCCGGCGATGGCGCGCATCAGCGAACTCTTGCCACCGCCGCTGGCGCCGACGATCAGCAGCCCTTGGCCGGGATCCGCCGACACTGTCAGGTCGCGCACCAGCGTGCGTTCGAGGTTGGGCGTGCGCAGCGTCACGTGCAGCAGTGACAGGCGCGAGTCCTGCACCGATTCGATCGTCGGCACCGGCTCGGCTGGTTTGTCCGGGCTGGCCGGCCTGGCCGGCTCGTTGGCCAGTGTGCTGGCGAAAGTATCCAGCCGGTCCAGCCCGGCGACGAAGCGGGCCAGCTCTTCGAAGTTGTCGACGATTACCGTCAGCGCATTCAGCACCGCGGCGAACGCCCCCGCGGCCTGGATGGCGCGCCCGACCTCCATTTCCCCGGACAGCACATGCGAGGCGACGATGGCGCTCGGGAGCAGGATGGTAAGGAAGCCGTAGCCGTACTGGAACGTGTTCAGGCTCAACTGCCACTTGATGAGCTTGTCGAAGTTGCGGAAGGCTTGCTCGAAGCGGCCCCTGACATGCGACGATTCCAGCGCCTCGCCGCGGTAGAAGGCGATCGATTCGGCGTTCTCGCGCACCCGGATCAGGCTGAAGCGGAAGTCCGCCTCGCGCTTGAGCTGGAAGAAGTTCAACCCGATCAGCACGCGCCCGAAGAAGACCATCGAGACGAAGCTCCCGGCGATGGCGTAGACCACCAGGAAGTAGACCAGCATCTGGGAAATTGACCACAGCACGGCGCTGAAGGCGATCAGCTGCAGCAGCGCGCCGATGCCGATCGACAGGAAATACAGCGATTGCTTGGTGAAGGTATTGATGTCTTCGGCGATGCGCTGGTCCGGATTGTCGATCGCCGCGTTGGCGTTGAGCTTGTAATAGGTCCGGTCCTTGAAGTACCCCTCGAGGTAATGGCGGGTGAGCCATCGTCGCCACAGCAGGCCCAGTTTGTTGCGCAGGAAGTAGTAAGAGGAATAGATGGGAACGGCGCCGAGCAGAATGTAGAGGCACTTCTGGATAGAGTCCCAGAAACGGTCGGCATCTTGCGCCGCCAGGGCCGAAGTGAATTCGCCGGTTTGTTCGTTGATCCAGACTTCGGCCTGCGTCTGCCCAAGCAGCAGCAGGATCAGCAAGACCAGCAGGCCGGACGCCTTCCATCGCTCACGCGAAAACCAGTAGGGTCGGGCAATGGCCCAGTAACGGGTCCACACATGGCGCGTGGGGACGCCCGGACGTTTCTTGCGGGCCGAAGTGGTGCCGGCAATCCTTGGCTCGGGCACAACGCTCATCTGACTCTCCAGCGCTGACGGATTCCCTGCCGCCACGCACATCTGTCGCGCTGCAACGAAGCGGACCAGCAGGAGAATCTGGATGAAATATAGGACAGCAAAATCCACGCCCGACCAGAATTCATCCGTGCATTGCTCGTTTTTTCTTGCGCCGCCGCGCGGTGTGCGGTGTTGGCGGCAATGCCGGACCTGCGCGCGGCCAGGGGTGGCCAAGGCGATACAAGCGGACCCTGCATCGAACCCTGCACGCCTCTCCCAACCGTGCCGGCAAGTACTGCTCGGGTGCGTTCATTTTTGCTAATGATATTGAATTATCATTAAAGCTCGCGTAGCATCGCCTGGCATCGCCAACGACACTTTGCCTGCCGATGGGCAGCCTGGCATGACGATCACGCATCCACGGAACGAACCCTCGCCGCCCCCGGCTCCCATCCTCGAGGCGGACGGCGTCCAGGCCGGCTATGGCGCCGCCCCCGTGCTGTCGGCGCTGACGCTGCGCGTCTGGCCCGGTGAGATCTATGCACTGCTGGGCGCCAATGGCGCCGGCAAGACCACCACGCTGAGCCTGTTCCTGGGCTTTGTGACGCCTGGCTGCGGGCGCGTACGGGTCAACCGGGTCGATCCGGCGCAGGACCCGGCCGGCGCGCGCCGGCAGATCGCCTATATCCCCGAAAACGTCGCGCTTTATGAGCACCTGAGCGCGCGCGAGAATGTGGCCTACCTGCTGAGCCTGGCAGGGCAGCAGGAAACCACGCCCGCGATCGACGATGCGCTGCAGGCGGCCGGACTGGAGCCAGCCGCGTTCGGGCGGCGCGTGGCCGGCTTTTCCAAGGGCATGCGGCAGAAGGTGGCGATCGCGCTGGCGCTGCGGCGCAAGGTGGCGGCGTTGCTGCTTGACGAACCCACGTCGGGCCTCGATCCGCAAGCAACCGCCGAATTCAACCGCCTGCTGGCGCTGCTGCGCGCCCAGGGCGTGGCCACGCTGATGGTGACCCACGACCTGCTGTCCGCGGCCGACATCGCCGATCGCATCGGCTTTATCCAGTCCGGCCGCCTTGCCGCCGAGTTTGTTGCGCAGGGGCCGGAGCGCTTCGACGTGCGCGCCTTGCACCAGCGCTACGCGCAAGGCGCGGCATGAGCACGTCCTGGCTGATCGCGCGCGAGGAATGGCGCCTGATGCGGCGCGACCGGGTGGCGGTGGCCAGCCTGGCACTGGTGCTGTTGCTGACCATCGCCGCCATCCTGAGCGCATGGGAACACCATCGCGATGTCAGCGCGCAGCAGGCGCGCTACCAGCAGCAGGCCGACCGCGAGTTCGCCAGCCAGCCCGACCGGCACCCGCACCGGATGGCGCACTACGGGCACTACCTGTTCCGGCCGCTGAGCCCGCTGGCGGTGTTCGATCCCGGCATCGATCTCTATACCGGCCGTTCGCTATACCTGGAGGCGCACCGGCAGAACAGCGCCAACTTCGGCGAGGTGCGGCAGTCGTCGCTCCTGGTGCGTTTCGGACAACTGTCGCCGGCCTTCGTGCTGCAGGTGCTGGCGCCGCTGCTGCTGATCTTTGCCGGCCACGGCGTGCTCGCGCGCGAGCGCGAGAGCGGCGTGCTGCGCGTGTTGCTGGCGCAGGGCGTGCGGGGTGGCCAGCTGGTGCGGGGCAAGGTGCTCGCCGTTGCGGGCGTGGCGCTGGCCGTACTGCTGCCCGCGGCGGCGGTGTTGGCATGGATCGCGCTGGCCCGGCCAAGCGATGCGCCGCTGGCCGCGCTGCTGGCGGCGGCGTACGCCGGCTGGCTGCTGCTGTGGTCGCTGCTCGTTACCGTGGTCTCGGCCTGGTGCCGCCGCAGCCGCGATGCGCTGCTGGTGCTGCTGGCGCTGTGGGCCGTGCTGGTGATCATGCTGCCGCGCGCGGTGCCGGACCTGGTCAACACCGTGGTGGCGCTGCCGACGCGGCTGGAAAGCACCATCGCGGTAGAGCGCGAACTCGCGGCGATCGGCGACAGCCATGACCCGGAGGACCCTTACTACAACGGCTTCCGGCAGAAGATCCTGGCACAGTACGGCGTGCGCCGCGTCGAGGATCTGCCGGTGAACTACAAGGGCCTGCTCAAGACCGAAGGCGAACGGCTTACCAGCGCCTTGTTCGACCGGCACGCCGATGCGGCCTTTGCACTGCAGTTCCGGCAGGTCCGGCTCACCGATGCGCTCGGCTTGCTCAGCCCCGCCTTCGCGCTGCGCCGCCTGTCGATGACGGCTGCCGCCACCGACCTGCATGCCTATCGCGACTTCCTGTGGCAGGGCGAGCGTTATCGCTATGGCCTGGTGCAGTTTCTGAACCGGCTGGAAGCCGAGCAGATCCGCTATGCCGATGCGGTCGATCCGGCCAGGGAGAATCGCATCGGCCATCACCATTGGCAGGCGCTGCCGGCGTTTGCCTACGTGCCGCCATCCCATGCCGGCATTGCACGTCGAGCGCTGGCGCCGGCACTGGTGCTGCTCGCCTGGCTGGCGGCGTGGCTGTGGCTGGCACGCATGGCCGCGCGCCGGCTGGAGGGGATGACGCGATGAGCGGATGGAGACTGGGCATGCGCGAGGAATGGCGCCTGATCCTGCGCGCGCGGCTGACCGTGGCCGCACTGGTGCTGCTGTGCCTGCTGTCCTGCCTGGCGGTGGCGGCGGGGCTGCATGAAGTATCGCGGCAGCAGCACACCATCGCGCGCGCGGCGGCACTGCACGAACTGCGCGCCGCGGACGTGTATGAGCGCCATGCGGGCGACGTCGGCATGGTGGCCTACTACAGCTTCTACTTCACCGCGGATCCCCCTTCGAACGCGGCTTTCCTGGCGCTGGGCCTGCGCGACGTGGCGCCGTTCATCCAGCGCGTGCGCATGCTGGGCCTGCAGTGGCAGGTCTATGACGGCGAGCATTTCAATCCCGAGCTGGCGCTGCCGGGGCGTTTCGACTTTGCCTTCGTGCTGGTCTACCTGGCGCCGCTGTTCGTGATTGCCTTGCTGCATGACCTGGTCTCGGGCGAGCGCCAGGCCGGGCGGCTGCGGCTGCTATTGTCGATGCCGGGATCGCTGCGGCAGCTGTGGCTGCGGCGCGTGGCGCTGCGCTATGGCCTGGTGCTGGCCTGCCTGGCGCTGCCGATGCTGGCGGGCGCGGCCGTGGCCGGCATGCCATGGCCCGCGATCGCGGCCGCCGTGGCGGTGGTGGCCAGCTACCTGGTCTTCTGGTTCGGCGTCGCGCTGCTGGTGGTCACGCGCGGCTGGCGCTCGCGCACCAATGCCACGGTGCTGATGGGCATCTGGGTGGGCCTGACCGTAGTCCTGCCGGTAGTCGCCAATATTGGGCTGGCGCGCGCCATCCCCGTCAATCACGGCATCGACCTGATGCTGGCGCAGCGCCAGGCCGTCCACGCGGGCTGGGAGGTGCCGCGCGAAGTCACCATGCGCCAGTTCGTACGCAGCCACCCGCAATGGGCCGGTATCGCGCCGCCGCGCACTGGATTCAACTGGGCCTGGTACTACGCGCTGCACCAGGTCGGCGACGAGAGCGTGGCGGGCCAGGTGCAGGCTTACCGTGCCGGGCTCGATGCGCGGCAACAGTGGACGGGCCGGCTCGGCTGGTTGCTGCCCGGCGTGGCAGCGCAGGCCTTCCTGCACCGGCTGGCGCACACCGACCTCGACGCGCAGCTGGCCTTCCAGGACCGCATCGGCGCGTTCCACCAGTCGGTCAGAACGTTTCACTATCCCTACCTGTTCGGCAGGCGTGCCCTTGGCGCGGAGGACTTCGCCGCCAGGCCGGCCTTTGCCGCGGCAACACCGCAGCCACATGTCGCCAGCGATTACCTGCTGGCGGCAATTGTGCTGCCATGGTTGCTGGGCGCGCTGGGCCTGTGGGCGATGTTTGCGGTGCGGCTGCGGCCTTGAGGAAAATGCGCTGGATGCCCTCCAGCGCATAGGGGGAACTCGCGCGCATGCTTGCCGGCCGCGGTGGACGATGCAGGCGCTGTGAAAGCGGTTCCTTCAAGTCCACTACGGGTGTGCAGGTACAATCCTCGGCAAACTGACACACAAATACGAGGGGACAACACCATGAATGGTGTGGTTTCAGGCCGCCTTGCGCCGAGGTGCCCTTGAATACACGCTTCATCGAGGCCTTCATGTGGGTGGCGCGGCTTGGCAGCTTCCGCGCTGCGGCCGACCACCTGCACATCACGCAGGCAGCCATGTCAAACCGCATCGCCTCGCTCGAGCAGGAGATCGGGGCCCGCGTCTTTGAACGCGAGGCCCGCGATCTGCGACTGACGCCGGTTGGCCTGCGGCTGCTCAGCTATGGTGAGCGGATGCTCGAACTGCAGCGCGAGATCATGGTGCTGGGCCGCTCGGACCAGCAGTTGCTCGGGCTGGTGCGCATCGGCGCGATCGAGACCGTGGTGCATACCTGGCTGGTCGACTTCCTGCGCCACCTGAGTTCGACCTACCCCGGCATCGAGGTGCAGATCACCTCCGAGACGACCGAAGGGCTGCACAAGAGCTTGCGCGCCGGCGCAATCGATATCGCGCTGCAGACCGACACTGCCGTCGGCGAAGGCATTGCCAGCATGCCCTGCCTGCCGATGGCGATGGGCTGGGTTGGCCCGCCGGGCGAACCGCAGCCGGGTGAAGGCGTGCTGGCCGGGCTGCTCCAGCATCCGACCATCACGATGAGCCGGGGCTCGCAGCCCCACGTTGCGCTCAAGGAGCTGTATCGCAAGGCCGGACTGCCCGTGGGCAAGGTGCATTGCGTCAGCTCGATCGCTGCCATTGTCAGGCTGGTCAGGGGCGGGTTCGGCAATGCCCTGATGCCGCTGGCACCGGTGCGCGAGCAGGTCGAGCGCGGCGAATTGCGCCTGCTTGCCTGCGATGTCCCGCTGCCCCCCCAGCGCGTCGTGGTCAGCTATCACGACCATGGTGTTTCCGAGGCCATCCGCTTCGTTGCCGAACTGGCCTGCCGCGAATCGGATCGGTTCGTCCAGTCGCTGCCTGCACCCTATTCGGGTGCTTAGTGTCCTGTTCCGCAGATTCCTTGCCATCTACGGAACAGGACACTAGAGGCCATTGCGCCACCGTGGTGCGGTTTTCCGGCCGCATCCATAAGAAAAACTGATCGAAAGGACCAACAATTTCCCGTTTGTCCTGACTCGCTGCTGCAACGATCATCGACTCATCCGCCGAACCCGGCGATCCCCCCATCAGAGGAGACAGAGTCAGATGAGTAATCTTGCGGCCATTCCCCCACATGGCTTGTTGTTCGTCGCGTCCGATGTGGATGCGGCCGATGAAGCCGATTTCAATCTCTGGTACGACCGCGAACACGTAGAGGAGCGTGCGCGCGTTCCAGGCTTTCTCTCGGCCGCGCGTTACCAGGCAGTGCACGGTGGCCCGAAGTACCTTGGCCTCTATCGCACCGAATCGCTGGCTGCGTTCACCTCGGCCGCCTACAAGCAGGCCTTTCGGCACCAGACCCCATGGTCAGTCACCAACCTGGGGCGCATGCGCAGGCCAATGCGCCGCGTGTGCGCGGTCAATGCCGCGGTGGGACAAGGTAGCGGAAGCTGGATCGCGGTCGTTCCGCTGGCGCGTGCCGACGATGTCGTGTCCCTCATCGATCGGGCCGGCGAGGTGGGGGACGAACTCTCGCTGCGCGCCGGGTTCGTCCGCTCCTATCTTCTCGTCCCCGACGACGAACTCAGTCAACCTTTGCCCAACGAGAGCCTGGAAGGCCGCGAGCTGCGTCCCTTGTTCGTCGTGGAGAGCAGCGATGAACAGGCAAGCGAGCTCGCTGTGAGCATCGCGGCGCAGGGCCTGCACGCCGATCCCGCGGGCGCGACGCGCTACGTCCTCAAGTGGAAACTCTACGCAAAGGAACTGACGTCATGAGCGAAATGATCTCTCCGGTTGCTGACGTCGGTGCTGCAGCCGGCGCGCGCGATGCCAGCGCCAACGCAAAGATGCGCCGTCTGGCTGCGGCCAGCTCGATCGGGACCACGCTGGAGTGGTATGACTTTACCGTCTACAACCTGATGGCAGCGCTGGTCTTCAACGTCATCTTCTTTCCGTCGTTCGATCCGCTCACAGGCACGATCCTGGCGTTCTCCACCTATGCCGTCGGCTATGTGTCCCGGCCGCTCGGCGGCATGGTGTTCGGCCATCTTGGCGACAAGCTCGGCCGCCGCTTTGTCCTGGTGGCCACGCTGATCCTGATGGGCGTAGCCACCGGCGTGATGGGCCTGCTGCCGACCTATGCGTCGTGGGGCATCTGGAGCCCGCTGCTGCTGGTGGCGCTGCGCTTTGTGCAGGGCGCCGCCATCGGTGGCGAGTGGGCCGGCGCGGTGCTGCTGTCGATGGAGCACGGCAGGCAGGACCAGCGCGGGCGCAACGCGTCCTTTACGCAGGTGGGTCCGTCGGCCGGTACGCTGCTGGGCACGGGCTTCATTGCCCTGGTGTCGCTGTTCCTGAGCCCGGAGGACTTCCTGGCCTGGGGCTGGCGCATCCCGTTCGTCTCGAGCGTGGCGCTGGTGGTCTTCGGCCTGTGGCTGCGGCGTGGCGTGGACGAGACGCCGGCGTTCAAGGAAATGGCTGCCCACAATACGCAGGCCAAGACGCCGTTGAAGGAAGTGTTTGTCTCGCACTGGCGGCGCCTGCTGGTGGCCGGCGGCGTGCGGATCGGCTCGGACGTGCTCTATGCCCTGGTCGTGGTGTTTACGCTGACCTATGTCACCAGCGTGCTGCACCTGTCGCGTCCGCTGGCATTGACGGCGACGATGCTCGGCGCGGCCGGCAATGCACTGACCGTGCCGCTGTTCGGTGCGCTGTCCGACAAACTCGGCCGCCGGCCCGTCTACATCGCCGGGGCGCTGCTGGGAATCGTGTGGGCGTTCGTGTTCTTCGTGCTGATGGACAGCAGCCAGCCGTGGCAGATCTGCGTGGCCGTGGTGCTGGGGCTGCAGATCCACGCCGTCATGTACGGCCCGCAGGCAGCGTTCGTGACCGAGCAGTTCCCGACGCGGGTGCGCTATGCAGGCTCGTCCCTGGCCTACACCCTGGCAGGTATCCTCGGCGGCGGCTTCGCTCCGCTGATCATCACCAGCCTGTACAAGGCCTACGGCACGACCGGCGCGGTGTCGCTCTACGTCTGCGCGGCAATGGGCGTGACGCTGGTTGCGCTGCTGGTTGCCCGTGAGACGGCGCACAAGCCGCTCGAACACTAGATTGGCCATGGCCCGCCGGATAGTCGGCGGGCCGCGCCCCGCGGCTGCATTCCGCTCGCAGCCCGATCATCCCAACAACTGGTACCGCATGCCTACTCTGCAATTCCAGCTCGCCGGCGAAGGACCGCTGGCGCTGCATATCAACCGACTCGTCATTGCCGGCTGGACCGGACGCGATGCCGATGCCGTCAACCACCACATTCGGGAACTCGAAGCGATCGGCGTGAAGCCGCCCTCGACCGTACCTTGCTTTTACCCGCTTGCCGCATCGCTGCTGACCACCGCGCCACTGCTGGAAGTGCCGCGGGAGGACTCATCGGGTGAGATCGAGTTCGTGCTGATGGCGGGCCCTGACGCACTCTATGTCGGCGTGGGCTCGGACCATACCGACCGCAAGGTCGAGGCCTACGATGTCACCGTCTCCAAACAGATGTGCGCCAAGCCGGTCGGTAGCGAGGTGTGGCGCTTTGACGATGTCGCGGCGCACTGGGACCGGCTAGAGATGCGCTGCTGGCGCACCCGGCATGGCCAGCGCGAGCTTTACCAGGAAGGGCTGGTGACACGCCTGCTCGATCCGCGAGACCTGATCCGCCGTCTGCACGGCGAAGGCGCGCTGCCGACCGGTACCGCGATGTTCTGCGGCACCCAGGCCGTGATCGGAGAACTGGGAGGAGGGGAGGCGTTCGAAGTCGAACTGCACGATCCGGTATTGCGGCGTTCGATTCGCCATGCCTACGGTGTGGCAAGCCTGGAGGTGGCCCCTTGACGCGCGCCGATCTTTCCACCATCGCCGAACTGGCCGCCAGCCTGAATGCCGGGCGGACTACGAGCGTCGCGCTGACCGAACAGGCGCTGGAGCGCATCGACAGTCATCGCACGTCGGGCGGCACGGCTTTCATCGAGGTCGATGACAAGGGCGCCCTGGCGGCGGCCGCGGCGGCGGACCAGGCGCGTGCTGCCGGCCATGTGGCGTCGCCGCTGGCCGGCCTGCCGGTTTCGGTCAAGGACTTGTTTGACGTGCGCGGCCAGGTGACGCGCGCCGGCTCAAAGGCGCTGGATGGCGCCGCCGCGGCGGCCGATGCACCAGCCGTGGCGCGCCTGCGCGCGGCGGGGGCGGTGCTGATGGGGCGCACCAACATGAGTGAGTTCGCCTTCTCCGGGCTCGGCCTGAATCCGCACTACGGTACGCCCCGCACGCCGTTCGACGAAGCCTGCATCGCCGGCGGCTCGACCTCGGGCGGCGCCGTCAGCGTGGCGCTTGGCATGGCCGTGGCCGCGCTCGGCACCGACACGGGCGGCTCGATCCGCATTCCGAGCGCATTCTGCGGACTGACCGGCTTCAAGCCCAGTGCACGGCGCGTGCCGCTGGCGGGCGCAGTGCCCTTGTCGACCTCGCTCGACTCGGCCGGCCCGCTGGCGCGTTCCGTGGCTTGCTGCGCGGCCGTCGATGCGATCCTCAGCGGTGAGACGCTCGACAGCCGGCCCGCTGCGCTCGCGGGCCTGCGCTTGTACGTAACGCGTGATTTCGTCACGGAGGCGCTGGACAGCGAAGTCGCGCGTGGCTTCGATGCCGCCCTGGCCAGCCTGTCCCGGCTCGGTGCGCACATTATCCCGTTCGATTTTCCCGAACTGCACCGGCTTCCGGCGATCAACGCCGGCGGCGGCCTGACCGCGGCGGAAGCGTGGCACTGGCATCGCGCGCTGCTGGACGAGCGCGGCGCGGCCTACGATTCGCGCGTGGCGACACGGATTCGCCGCGGCCAGCAGCAGAGCGCCGCCGACTATCTGACGCTGCTCAAGGAACGGGACGTCATGCGGCAGAGCGCGGCCGAGCGTTTGCGCGATGCCGACGCCTGGCTGATGCCGACCGTGGCCGTCCGGCCGCCGCGGCTCGACGCGCTCGACAGCGATGAAGCCTTCTTTTCGACCAACGGCCTCGTGCTGCGCAATCCCAGCGTGATCAATTTTCTCGATGGCTGTGCGGTATCCCTGCCGCTTGCCGCCGAGGTGCCGGGCATCGCGCTCAGCGTCTGTGGATTGAACGGTGCCGACGAGCGAGTGTTGCAGGTGTCCGGCGCAATTGAAAAAGGCCTACGCTGAAGGGCGTCACTCTGGCCGCCTTAGGTGGCCATGAAGACGGCCGCCATGCCCCGTTGGCGCCGCCTGCGCCAACGGGGCGCCTGGGCTCATGACAAGCATTCGACTGCGCTTGCCGCGCGGCACTATATAACCGACGGGCCCACGACCCTGGCTTCCACCACAGGGCCGGCACGGGCTACCTCCTGGTCCAGCAAGTCAATGATGCTGGCGACGCCGCGCAACTCGCCCATCCGCACGCCCGCCAGCGCGACTGCCAGCGGCAGCGCGGGCGCGGCGATGTGTTGTCCCATTGCCGCCACGTGACGGTCCTGCCGTTCGATCAGCCCATGTTCGGCGCCGCTGCTGGCGCGCAAGGCCTGGCCGAAATCCCATGCCGCGGACCGCGCCTGCACAAGCGCCGCGCCGACCAGCGTTTCGTCCAGGCGGCCGGCCACCCTGTCTGCCAGCCGCAGCAGCGGCCAGACGGCGGCAAGCCGGTCCTGTACCTCGTCGACCATCAGCAGCAAGAGGTCATTCACGCGGTCGAAATCCGCCCGCGGCAGCGGATACTCGGCCAGCGTGCGGGCCGCGGCGATCCCCAGGTCCAGGTTGATATGCGCATTGATGCCGAGCAGCAGATGCTGCGATACCGTGGGCCGCCAGCGCCCTGCGGCATCGAAGGCAACCTGCCACGCACGGGTCACTGGCGCTGCGCCGAGGTGTGCCGCCAGCGCTTCGAAGTACCGGCTGGCAAATAGCACCACCAGGCGCTCGGCCGCCTGAGGGTGCTCGAAGGCCCCGGCCGCGAGGGCACTGCGGGCGCGCAGCGTGACGCCGCGGTAGAGGGCGGCAAAATAGCCGAGCCGGCTTGCTTGCTGGCGCGACCAGGCAAGGATCGCATCGAAGCGCGCGAGGACTGCCGCGCCGTCATTCGGTGGCGTCGGATCGAGCAGGATGTTCATTCGCCTATCGTGACGTGTTCGATCCCGCCATGGTCGTCGAGCGCGATCGAGACCGGCAGGTTGTCGTCGCGCGCCTTCTCGAGCAGGCGCCGCAGGCGCTCGTCGTGGCGCTTCACGGGAACCTCGCGCTGCTCCTCCAGCAGCGCGGCAAGCAGCCGTCCGCGCGCATCGAAGCGCAGCGCCCTGACGAAGCCTGTCAGCAAGCGGTGGCCGCTTCCCGGCAGCTTTTCCACCACGATGCCGCCGAGGGTCTCGGCATCGGGCTGGAAAGTCAGCACCTCGCGCATACCGGGGAAGGCGTTTTCGGCGACCACGATTTCCGCGACGGCCTCGAGCGGGCTCAGCACCGTGAAGCGCACGACTTCGATGCCCGCGCCGAAAGCGATCTGGGTTGCGGCGGTGAAGGCGGCATCGTGGATCGCTACCGCTGCCTTGTAGCGGCGGCCCGGCCAGAAGCGGGCGGGCTCGACCGTGAGGTGCGGGTCGCGCGGGCGTCCGACCTGGACCGAGGTGAACTCCATGCGCGCAACCTTGTGCTTGCCCTCCAGCAAGCCCTTCAGTTCGACGCGCAGCGGCGCGATGCCAGGCTGCGGGAAATCCGCCTTGGCAACAAGGGTGCCATCCTGCTGCGGATGCATCGGCCACGTGCGGCCGGTGAAGTCGCTCAGGACGGCTTCGAACTTGCCGGCCGCGGGCTTGCCCTGGAACATCGGGGTCGCGGTGACGGCGCTGGTGTCTTGCGGATTGAGCTGGAAAGGATCGACGCGCAGCAGGATATCGAACTCCGGGCTGACCGAGCGCGCCATCAGGTTCAGGCGCAGCGGCCGGAACTGCGGATCGCCGGCAACGCGCACGCGCCAGGTACCGGCTTCGGGCGACGGGACGTGCAGCGCGGTCATCCATCCCACGCCGATCTCGAAGGCACCGTTGATCCCGTTCCGGAACGACGTGCCTGACGGCGAGGTGGCTTCGATCGATGGGCGGCCGGGATGGTGCCATGTCAGTCCCAGCAGGAGTTCCTGCGAGATGTCATCGACATCGACCTCGAACTGCGCCTCGTTGATGCGGCGTCGCGACCTTTCATCGCTGCCTTCCACCGTCAGGGTCGGCAGGCTGAACTGCTCCCACAGCAGCCTGGAGGCCGGCCACGCCAGCGGCCGCAACGGCAGGATGCCGTTGTTGTTGACGACCTTCATCGAGTTCGTCATCAGCGCTGCCGAGGTGTCCGCCGCATATGACGGCGTGGTGCTGATCGTCTTTACGGTGCTGCCGAAGGGCTCCGCTTCAGCGACCAGGTCCGTCAGCGTCGCGTTGAGCAGGTCCGAGCCGATTCCCTGCGCATTGAGCGCGATGCCGTTGCCTGCCAGCAGCACGGCAAAGTCGATGCCCTGCTCGAACTCATAGCCGCCCTTGGTCAGCCGGCTGTCATGCTGGATCGTCTGGTTGCCGTCGGTAAACAGCACGATCTTCTTCTTGTACACCGCGGGGAACAGCGGTGGAGGATTGGCGACCATGAAGTCGGCGACGGTCCGCACCGCATGGAAAATATCCGTCATGCTGCCTACCGCGCCCTGCACCGAAGGCTGGTCTTCGATGGCGCTGACCACGTTCTTCCAGATCGTGGTGTCTCCCACCGGAAAATTTCCCTGGCCGATCAGTCCCTTGGTCTGCGTGGCGAAGTACCAGAACGAAACCGCCCAGGTCTCGCCGGACGACGAGGTCTTGTTCTCGATTTCATCGATGATGTACTGCACCGATTCCGAGGCTTCGACGATCTTGTCCTTGGATGAGCCGTTGCCAGCGCTGTGAAACATCGAGCCCGAGGCATCGATCAGGATAGCGAGTTGCTTGGCCATGCCGGTGCTCCTGTTCGGACGAATAGCACTTGCGCGACGGACGGGGGCGTGTGTTCGAGCCCCAGTTAGTTATAGCGCGTCGGGCGGTGACCGAGAGGCCGGCTGTTGCTTTTCTGTCTATCCCCCTGGTGCAAGTGAAGATCGTGCAGATCTCAATTGCAGCGAATTTGCACGAGAGAACTGCGCGAAGGGCGCCATATCCCACGCAAGCCGATCGGCGTGAAAGCTGGCGTCAAAATGCGAGAGCAGGGGGCGTTCGTGGACGTCTAACTCTGACTTCGCTGCGATGGCCTCACGCATTCTGCGCAGGCTTGTCCTGCACCGGATCCGCATGAATCTGCATCACGGCCTCTCGCTTCTCCAGCAAGTGGTGCCGCAGGATGCCAGCCAGCGTCTTGCCATCGCGCGCCTCGAGGGCGCTGATCATGCCCTCGTGCTCGTCGACGGCACGGTCCCACTTTTCCGACTGGTAGTTGGAGCGGAAACGCAGCGCCTGGATGCGCCGGTTGAGCGCGAGGTACGTCTGGCTCAGCGCCGAGTTGCGCGCGGCGGCCACGATCAGGTTGTGGATTTCCTGGTTGCGGGTGTAGTACCCCGGCAAGTCCTTCTGCACGCGGCAGGCTAGCATCGAGTAGTGCAGCGCCTTGATCTCGGCGAACTCCGCCGGCGTCATGCGCTCGCACGCCAGTTCGCCTGCGAAGGCCTCCAGGCCGCTCAGCAGCTCGAACATTTCCCACACTTCGGTCTCGCTCATGCGCGACACGCTCGCGCCACGGTTCGGCCAGATGTCGATCAGGCCTTCCGCGGCCAGCACCTTGAGCGCCTCGCGCAGCGGCGTGCGCGAGATGCCGAGTGTCTCGCACAACTCACGCTCGTTCAGCTTCATTCCCGGCGACAGTACGCCTTCCACGATGAACCGGCGCAGGTGCTCGACCACGACGTCGTGCAGGCGCTTGCGCTCGACCTTGGGCAGGAGGGGGTCGGAGGGTCGGTTCTCGTCGTCGTTCAGGGGATTTTGCATTCAATTTTTCCATGGGTGGAAAGTTGCCTCGATTGTATCTCATGGCCGGGATGACCAGCAGGCCTAGGGTTTACGCGGCAAAAATTCGCCTTGAGATACCCCATATGCCGGTGCTACAGTAAATTGAATGCAAAATTCAATATTCAACCCGGAGACGACAATCCCATGATCCACCTCGATTTCCACCCGGCTGGCCGCCACTTCCTGCAGATCCCTGGCCCGAGCCCGGTCCCCGATCGCATCCTGCGCGCCATGAGCTACCCGACCATCGACCACCGCGGCCCCGAGTTCGGCGCGCTCGGGCGCAAGGTGCTGGCCGATATCAAGACGATCTTCAAGACCGAGCACCCGGTGATCATTTACCCGGCGTCGGGTACCGGCGCGTGGGAGGCCGCGCTGGCCAACACGCTGAGCCCGGGTGACCATGTGCTGATGTTCGAAACGGGTCACTTCGCCACGTTGTGGAAGAAGATGGCTGAAGCGCTGGGCCTGAAGCCGGAATTCCTGGGCCTGCCCGGCATCGAAGGATGGCGCCGCGGCGTGCAGGCCGACATGATCGAGGCGCGGCTGCGTGAGGACACCGCGCACGAGATCAAGGCGGTCTGCGTGGTGCATAACGAGACGTCGACGGGCGTGACCTCGAACATTGCCGCCGTGCGCCAGGCCATCGACGCCGCCGGCCACCCGGCCTTGCTGCTGGTGGACACGATCTCGGGCCTGGCCTCGGCCGACTACCGGCATGACGAGTGGGGCGTCGATGTCACGGTGTCGGGTTCGCAGAAGGGTTTGATGCTGCCGCCCGGCATCAGCTTCAATGCGATCTCGCCGAAGGCGATCGCGGCCGGCCAGAGCGCCAGGCTGCCGCGCGCCTTCTGGGACTGGACGGAAATCATCGAAGCCAACAAGAACGGCTACTGGCCGTACACGCCGAACACCAACCTGCTGTACGGCCTGTCCGAGGCGCTCGACATGATCCTGGGCGAAGGGCTGGACAACGTCTTCGCCCGCCACCAGCGACTGGCCGAAGCCACGCGCCGTGCCGTGCGCGCATGGGGCCTGGAAATCCAGTGCGCCGATCCGGCCGTGTACAGCCCCGTGCTGACCGGCGTGATGATGCCGGAGGGCGTGGACGCCGACGCCGTGCGCAAGCTTATCTATGAGCGCTTCGACATGTCGCTGGGCCAGGCACTCGGCAAGATGCGCGGCCGCATGTTCCGCATCGGCCATCTGGGCGACTGCAACGACCTCACGCTGATGGCCACGCTGGCCGGCTGCGAAATGGGGCTGAAGCTGGCTGGCGTCCCCGTTGCCGCCAGCGGCGTCGCGGCGGCGATGGAGTACCTCGCCTCGCACGCGGATACCCCGGTGCTGAAGGCGGCTGCCTGAACGTCGCTAGCCTGAACGCGGCAGCCTGAGCGCTGCCGCCGGCCTGACAGCCATATCCAAGCATCACATGCCCATGCCATCACGTCGGGTGATCGGCAGGGGCGCCTGTTGCCTGCGGATAGCCGCAGGCATCCACCGATGTTCGTCCAGCTGAACCCACGCCGGCTGATTGCCATGAATACCTTTACTTCCTCCACGCTGGTCAAGCCGATCCACCTGGTGCCGTCGCAGTATCGCGCGGTGTCGCCGCTGTCCGCGCTGCTGCGCAAGGAACTGCGCGGCGACGTGCTGTTCGACCGCGCCGGGCGCGGGCGCTATGCCACCGATGCGTCGATCTACCAGATCATGCCGATCGGCGTGGTCGTGCCGCGCGACCAGGCCGACCTGCTGCGCGCGCTCGACATTGCCCGTGACCAGGGGGTGCCGGTGCTGGCGCGCGGCGCGGGGACCAGCCAGTGCGGGCAGACCGTGGGCGAAGCGCTGGTGATCGACAACAGCAAGTGGCTCAACAACGTGGTGGCGTTCGACGCGGCGGCGGGCACGGTGACGGTGGAGCCCGGCATCGTGCTCGACCATCTCAATGCCTGGCTCAAGCCGCACGGGCTCTGGTTCCCGGTGGACGTGTCGACCGGCGCGCAATGCACCATCGGCGGCATGACCGGCAACAACTCGTGCGGGTCGCGCTCGATTGCCTACGGCAACATGGTGCATAACGTGCTGGCCATCGATGCCGTGTTGGCCGACGGCAGCGAATGCCATTTCGGCTCGCTGGCCAATCCGGTGGCGACGGGGCGCGCCGAAGGCATCCTGCGCGGGCTGGAGCGCATCGCCACGCGCGAACGCGGCGAGATCGCCGAGCGCATGCCGAAGGTGCTGCGCCGGGTGGCCGGCTACAACATCGACCTGTTCGACTGCCAGAACCCGATGGCCTATACCGACGATGGCCACGCCAACCTGGCGCACATCCTGGTGGGGTCCGAGGGGACGCTGGCCTACAGCAGGCAGGTCACGCTGAAGCTGTCGCCGCTGCCGGCGCACAAGGTGCTGGGCGTGGTGAATTTCCCCACGTTCTACCAGGCCATGGACATGACGCAGCATATCGTCAGCCTGCGCCCGGTCGCGGTGGAACTGGTCGACCGGACCATGATCGACCTGTCGATGGAAAACCCGGCCTTCCGCCCGGTTGTCGAGCGTGCGCTGACCGGCGACCCGCAGGCCATCCTGCTGGTCGAGTTCGCCGGCGAAGACCGCCAGGCGCTGCTGGCGCAGCTGGACCAGCTTGCCGAACTGATGGGCGACCTGGGACTGCCGGGTTCGGTGGTGAAGATGCCCGAGGAGAAGGCGCAGAAGGCGCTGTGGGACGTGCGCAAGGCCGGGCTCAACATCATGATGAGCATGAAGGGCGATGGCAAGCCGGTGTCGTTTATCGAGGACTGCGCCGTCCCGCTGGAGCACCTGGCCGAATACACGCGCCGGCTGACCGAGGTCTTCCACAAGCACGAGACCGAGGGCACCTGGTATGCGCACGCCAGTGTCGGCACGCTGCATGTGCGCCCGATTCTCGACATGCGCCGCGACGGCGCGGTGCGCATGCGCGAGATCGCCGAGGAAGCGGCCGAACTGGTGCGCGAGTACAAGGGCGCCTATTCCGGCGAGCACGGCGACGGGCTGTGCCGGGGCGAATGGGTGGCATGGCAGTATGGCCCGCGCATCCATGCCGCGTTCAGCGAGATCAAGGCGCTCTTCGATCCGGACAACCGCTTCAATCCCGACAAGATCGTGCGGCCGCCCAGGATGGATGCGCGCGAGAATTTCCGCTTCGCACCCGGCTACGCGGCGCTGCCGCTGACGCCCGCGCTCGACTGGTCGGCCTGGAACGTGCGCCGCGACCCGATGACCGGCGAGGAGACCGCGCCCGGCACCGGCGCCGACACGGCCACGCACGGGCTGGCATCGGCAGTGGAGATGTGCAACAACAACGGCCACTGCCGCAAGTTCGACGCCGGCACCATGTGCCCGAGCTATCGCGTGACCAAGGACGAGCAGCATGTCACGCGCGGCCGCGCCAATACGCTGCGGCTGGCGGTGTCCGGCCAGTTCGGCAGCGAAGGGCTGGCCAGCCCCGAAGTGAAGGAAGTACTGGACCTGTGCGTGTCGTGCAAGGGCTGCAAGCGGGACTGCCCGACCGGCGTCGACATGGCCCGGCTGAAGATCGAAGCACGCCATGCGTGGGCCAGGCGGCATGGCACCAGCCTGCGCGAACGCATGGTGGCGTACATGCCGCGCTATGCGCCGGTGGCGAGCCGGGTGTCGGGCCTGCTGGCACTGGCGGACAGCATCCCGGTTGTCTCGGGCTGGATTTCGGGCTGGATTAAGCGCGCGCTGGGGTTTGCCCCGCAACGGTCGCTGCCCCGTTTCCGCAAGCCCTTCCTGACTGCGGGCATGGAAACTGGCAAGCCCGCTGGCAAGTCCGCAGGCACCCGCGAGGTGCTGCTGTTCGTCGACACGTTCAGCAACTACATGGAGCCCGAGAACGCCCGCGCCGCGCGCGCGGTGCTGGAAGCGGCGGGCTATACCGTGCATTTCAACACCCGCGCGGGCGAACGCCCGCTGTGCTGCGGCCGGACCTTCCTCGCCGCCGGACTGGTCGACCAGGCGAAGGAAGAGGCCCGGCGCATGCTGGACGCATTCCGTCCCTATGTGGCGCGTGGCGTGCCGGTGGTGGGGCTGGAGCCGTCCTGCCTGCTGTCGCTGCGCGACGAATTCCTCGGCTACGGCTATGGCGATGAGGCCCGGCAGCTTGCCAGCCTGTCATTCCTGCTCGAGGAGTTCCTGGTGCGCGAGCAGCGCGCGGGCCGGCTGGAATTGCCGTTGCAGTCCCTGCAGGCCTCGGAAGCGGTGGTGCACGGACACTGCCACCAGAAGGCCTTCGATGCCTTCACGCCGGTGCAGACCGTGCTCTCCTGGATCCCCGGGCTGAAGGTTGCGCCGGTGGAGTCGTCGTGCTGCGGCATGGCCGGCAGCTTCGGCTACGAGGCCGAGCACTTCGAGGCATCGAAGGCCATGGCGGAGCTGTCGCTGCTGCCCGCGGTGCGCAAGCGCAGCGCCGATGCCATTGTGGTCGCCGACGGCACCAGCTGCCGGCACCAGATCCTGGACGGCGCCGATGCGCAGGCGCTCCACGTGGCGCGCGTGCTGGAGATGGCGCTGGCAGGCGGACCCGATGGCCGAGGCGAATCGAGACAGCCTGCCCAATGACGTGGGCGAGGGCCGGAGCATCGGCGGCGTATCGACGGCGTATCGACGGCGTGGCGCCGGCCCAGGATAACGAAATCAAGCCGCAACCAAAGCGGATCTGAGTACCAAGCCAAGGAGACAAGCAATGCAACGCAAGATCGTCAGGAGCACTCTCACGGCCGTGGCCTGCGCCACCGCCTGCCTCGGCGCCAACGCATGGGCCTGGGAGCCGGCAAAGCCGGTCGAGATCGTCGTGCCGTTCAGCGCGGGTGGCGCGTCTGACCAGATGGCGCGCGCCATCCAGGGCATCATCGCCAGGCACAAGCTGATGAGCCAGCCGGTCATCGTGCTGAACAAGGCCGGCGCCAGCGGGGCCGAGGGCCTGATGGATACCAAGGCATCGCAAGGCAATCCCCACAAGCTGCTGGTCGCGTCGTCGGCGCTCTATACCGTGCCGATGGTCAGCCACCTGCCGTTCAGCTGGCGCGACCTGACGCCGGTGGCCATGGTTGCCCAGGACGAATTCGTGCTGTGGACCAATGCCGCCGGGCCATACAAGTCGGTGCCGGAGTTTGTCGACGGCGCGAAGGCGAACGCGGGCAAGGTCAAGGTCGGCGGCACCAGCTCCAAGCGCGAAGACCAGATCATCACCTCGCTGGTCCAGAAGAAGACGGGCGTGAAGTTCATCTACGTGCCGTACAAGGGCGGCGGCGAAGCGGCCACGCAGTTGTCGGGCCAGCACATCGACGCCAACGTCAACAATCCGTCGGAATCGGTCGGGCAATGGCGCGCCGGCGAGCACAAGGCGCTGTGCGTGTTCGCGCCGGAGCGGATGGCCTACAAGACCAAGGTCACGCAGGCCCAGAGCTGGAACGATGTGCCGACCTGCAAGGAGCAGGGCCTCGACGTGCAATACCAGATGCTGCGTGTCTTCATGCTGCCCGGCGGCGTCACGCCCGAGCAGCAGAAGTACTACGTCGACCTGATGCAGAAGATCGTGGCCACGCCGGAGTGGAAGGAATACCTGGAAAAGAACGCGCTCAAGAACGAGTTCCTGACCGCCAGGGCGCTCACTGACTTCCTGGCGAAGGACGAGGCCGCGCACCGCGACATCATCAAGGAAGCCGGTTTCGTCGCGGCGCGCTGAAGAACGCGCTGGATTCGCAAGGCTCCGGCGCCTGCGCCGGAGCGGTGGCTGAAGGATATCAAGGGGCAGAGATGGATTCACATCATGGAGGAGAGCCGGCTGGCGCCGGGCTCTCGGTCAAGGCAGTGGAGCTGACGGTCGCGCTATGCCTGCTGGCGGGCGCGCTCGTCGTGATCTGGAGCAACTACAGTATTGGCGCGGGCTGGGCGCCGGACGGTCCCGAAGCCGGCTACTTCCCGATGCGCGTCGGCTTCATCGTGCTGGCCTGCAGCGCGCTGGTGGCGATGCAGGCGCTGCGCAGCGACGGCAAGGCGGTCTTCGCGACCTGGCAGCAACTGCGGCAGGTCAGCGTGATCGTGCTGCCGCTGACAGTGTATGTCGGCCTGATCGGCATCCTGGGCATCTACGTGGCGTCGACGATCTTTATCGTCGGCTTTATGGTGTGGGTAGGCAAGTCGGGCTGGCCCAGGGCGCTGCTGATCGGCGTCGGCATCAACCTGATGCTGTTCTGGATCTTCGAGCTCCAGTTCCGCGTGCCGCTGCCCAAGGGGCCGCTGGAAGCTGCGCTGGGCTACTGAGGAGGCGGCGATGGAAGAAATGAACGCATTGATGGGCGGCTTCGCGGTCGCCCTGTCGTGGCAGAACGTCGGCCTGATGTTCGCCGGCATCCTGCTCGGTATCGTGGTCGGCGTGCTGCCTGGACTGGGCGGCCCGAACGGCGTGGCGATCCTGCTGCCGCTGACGTTTTCGATGGATCCGGTCTCCGCCATCATCATGCTGTCCTGCATCTACTGGGGCGCCTTGTTCGGCGGCGCGATCACCTCGATCCTGTTCAATATCCCGGGCGAGGCCTGGTCGGTGGCGACGACCTTCGACGGCTATCCGATGGCCCAGCGGGGCGAGGCCGGCAAGGCGCTGACCTCCGCCTTCACCGGCTCCTGCCTGGGCGCGCTGGCCGGGGTGCTGCTGATCACCTTCCTGGCGCCGATGGTGGCGAAGTTCGCGCTGCGCTTCGGGCCGCCGGAGTTCTTCGCGGTGTACTTGCTGACGTTCTGCAGTTTCGTCGGCATGGGCAAGGAGTCCAAGCCGAAGATCCTGATCGCGATGTGCCTTGGCTTTATCCTGGCGGCGGTCGGCATGGACACGGTATCGGGCACGCTGCGCATGACTTTCGGCTCGCACGAGCTGCTGCGCGGCTTTGACTTCCTGGTTGCCGTGATCGGGCTGTTCGGCATCAGCGAGATCCTGATGACGATGGAGGAGGGCGTGGCGTTCCGCGGCAAGCAGGCGCGGATCGACCTGAAGGTGGTCCTGAAGACCTGGGCCGAGCTGCCGCGCTACTGGATGACCGTGATCCGTTCATCCGTGATCGGCTGCTGGCTCGGCATCACGCCGGGCGGTGCCACCGCGGCCTCGTTCATGGGCTACGGCGTCGCCAAGCGCATGGCCAGGGACCCGGACTCGTTCGGCAAGGGCAACGTCGAAGGCGTGGTGGCTCCGGAAACCGCCGCGCACGCAGCCGGCACCAGCGCGCTGCTGCCGATGCTGGCGCTCGGCATCCCGGGTTCGGCCACGGCGGCGGTGCTGCTGGGGGGCCTGATGATCTGGGGCCTGCAGCCGGGGCCGCTGCTGTTCGCCGAACAGGGGCCCTTCGTCTGGGGTCTGATCGCCAGCATGTACCTGGGCAATATCGTCGGCCTGATCGTGGTGCTGTCGACCGTGCCGCTTTTTGCCGCGATCCTGCGCATCCCGTTCTCGATCATCGCCCCGCTGATTCTCGTGATCTGCGCGATCGGCGCCTACACGGTGAACGGCGCGCTGTTCGACGTCTGGCTGATGCTGATCTTCGGCGTGATCGGCTATGTGCTGAAGAAGCTGGACTATCCGCTGGCGCCGATGGTGCTGGCGCTGGTGCTGGGCGACCGTGCGGAAGATGCCTTCCGGCAGACCATGCTGGTGTCGTCGGGGGCGCTGGATGTGTTCTGGTCGAACGGGCTGGTCGGCACGATCATGGGCCTGGCGATTTTCGTGCTGGTGTGGCCGCTGGTGAGCGACCTGCGTTCCAGGGCACGGGCAAAGGGCATTGCCTGAGTTCGGGGAGTCCGCGCATCGCCGTGACGCGCGGTTTTCTTTCGTCTTCGCGATTTGCGGGGACGGTGCTGCATTGCGCTTTGGATACTGCGGTGGCACAAACGTGCTGATTGTGCGCTCCCTCTCCCGCGAGCGGGAGCAAACAGGCAGGGAAATAAGCGCAACAGGCACACCAGCGATAGCGTGTGCGAGCGCATCGACGCACTCCGTGCCCGAGCGTTCCGCCGTTCGGCGATGGACCATTCCTTCAGGCCCGGTATTTTTCCCACATTTCCCGGAGAACCGATTCCGGCGGCGGTGCCGATGCGAAGCCTGCGACATTGCCGAAGATGCCGAGGATGCGCCGCCTGAAGGCATCGAGGTCGGCTGTCGGCTCAGGCGAGGCACTTGCGCAATCGATGATCGTATGCAGTTGCGCGGCGGAGAGGCCGGCGATGGCGGACCACAGGTCGTCGGGGCTGGCGCAGGTACATGGCATGAATGGGGCAAACATCGGTCATCCTCAACGTGGACCCATGATGGCTAGCGGGCCGCCGCGCCGCGCTTGTTTCCGTCCGGGTACACAGCCGCCTGGAACGGTTCGAGCCCGATCCGCGCGACCACGTCGACGAAGCGCTCGGCTTCGCTGTCGCGGTGCGCGAGGTAGGTGCCGATCAATCGCTCAACCACGTCCGGCACCTGCTCCTGCGCGAACGACGGGCCGATGATGCGGCCGATCGCGGCCCCGCCGCCGGCGTGGCCGTTCTGGCTGTCCGCGCCGTTCTGCCGGCCGCCGATGGTGACCTGGTACCAGGCCTCCCCGGCCTTGTCGACGCCGAGGATGCCGATATGGCCGACATGGTGGTGGCCGCAGGAATTGATGCAGCCCGAGATGTTCAGGTCGAGCTCGCCGATGTCGTGCACGTGGTCGAGGTCCTCGAACCGCTCCTGGATCGCCTGCGCCAGCGGAATCGATACCGCATTGGCGAGCGAGCAGAAGTCGCCGCCCGGGCAGGCGATGATGTTGGTGATCCTGCCGACGTTGGGCGTGGCGAGGCCTGCCGCATCCAGTGCGCGCCACAGCGCGGGCAGCCCGCTGCGCCGCACGTCGGCCAGGATCAGGTTCTGTTCGTGCGAGACACGCAGCTCGCCAAAGCCGTGGCGTTCGGCGAGGTCGGCCATCAGGTCCATCTGGTCAGCGGTAATGTCGCCCGGTGCGGGGCCGGTTGCCTTGAGCGATGCGGTCACCGCGGCGTAGCCCGGAACGCGGTGCGAATGGACGTTGCTGCGCAGCCAGAGCCGGAACGCGCGGTCGGTCCGGGCCAGTTCGCCGCTCTCATCGGCGTCGTGCGCCGCGGCGGGGTCATAAGGCGGCACCGTGAAGCGCGCCGCCACTGACGCGACAAAGTCTTCGGTGACGGTATCCGGACCACCGCGGATGCGCTGCCACTGCTCCGCGACCTGTTCGCGGAATACCTCGGGGGTGAGGTCCTTCACCAGGATCTTGATGCGCGCCTTGTACTTGTTGTCGCGCCTGCCGTGCAGGTTGTAGACGCGCAGCGTGGCCTGCAGGTAGGTCAGCAGGTCCTGCCAGGCCACGAAGGGGTTGATCAGCTTGCCGACCATGGGCGTGCGCCCCATGCCGCCGCCGACCCACACGCGAAAGCCGACCTGGCCGTCTTCCTCAACCGCCTGCAGCCCGATGTCGTGGACGCCGACCGCCGCCCGGTCGGTGGTGGCGCCACTGATCGCGATCTTGAACTTGCGCGGCAGGTAGGCGAACTCGGGGTGCAGCATCGACCATTGGCGAACGATCTCGCACCACACCAGCGGGTTCACCAGTTCGTCCGGCGCGATGCCGGCAAAGTGGTCGGTGGTAGTGTTGCGGATGCAGTTGCCGCTGGTCTGGATGGCGTGCATCTGCACGGTCGCGAGTTCCGCGAGGATGGCAGGCGCGTCTTCCAGGCGCGGCCAGTTGTACTGCAGGTTCTGCCGCGTGCTGAAGTGCCCGTAGCCACGGTCCCAGCGGCGCGCGATCTCGGCCAGCTTGCGCAGCTGCCTTGACGCCAGCATGCCGTAGGGGATGGCCACGCGCAACATGGGGGCATGGCGCTGGATGTACAGGCCATTCTGCAGCCGCAGCACGCGGAACTCTTCCTCGTCGAGTTCGCCGTCCAGGAAGCGGCGGGTCTGGTCGGTGAACTGCACGACCCGTTCGTCGACCAGCCTCTGGTCGATCTCGTCATAGACATACATGGTGAAGGTCTCCTCGCGCCCGCGGCGCTAGTCTTTTGCCCGTGCCCGTTCGATGGACATGTCGGTCGGCATCATGTTGAGGTCGGCGTTGCGCATCACCCACAGCGAGCCGGCGACGACGATGACGATCAGGAAGCCGGTACAGGCGAAGATGGCGGTATTGCCGCGCTGGCCGGGACCGGTGCCCAGGTGCAGGAAATACACCAGCTGCACCAGCAGCTGCGCGACGCAGAGGCCCACGACCAGCGCGATCGCGGCCTGGCTTTGCAGCGCGCCGGTCATCACCGTGGCAAACGAAGCCACGGTAAGCGCGACCGACAGCAGCAGGCCGATGGTGTAACTGCGCACGCTGCCGTGGGCGTGTTCGCCCGGATGAACGGAATGCAGATGGGACGGCTTCATGCGAACTCCCGCAGGTAGACGAAGGTAAAGACGCAGATCCAGACCAGGTCCAGGAAGTGCCAGAACAGGCTCAGGCACGCCAGCCGGCGGCGCACGATGTCATCGAGGCCGAAACGCCGGATCTGGTGGATCATCACGGCCAGCCAGCAAAGGCCCGCGGTGACGTGCAGGCCGTGGGTGCCGACCAGCGTGAAGAAGGCGGACAGGTAGGCGCTTACGCCCGGGCCGGCGCCCTGGTGCAGCAGGTGCGCGAACTCGTAGACCTCCATGGCGACGAACACTGCGCCCAGCACGAAGGTGGCCGCCAGCCAGCGGATCATGCGCGGCGCGGCGTTCGCGTCCTGCCGCAGCATGGCCAGGCCGAAGGTGTAGCTGCTGAGCAGCAGCACCATGGTTTCGGCGAACACGAACGGCAGCTCGAACAGTTGCCGCCCGCCTGGCCCGCCGGCCGTGTTGTCGGACAGCACGCCAAAGGTAGCGAACAGCACCGCAAAGATCAGGCAGTCGCTCATCAGGTAGAGCCAGAAGCCCAGCGTGGTATGGGCGGCGGCATCGTGATGGCCGTGGTCGGCGGCGTGTGCCGCCGCGTGTGTGGCGTCGTTGCCCGGGTGGTGCAGGGTAGGGGATAGCGTCGGGTTCATGGCTCAGGCAGCTTGCTGCAGTTGGGCGTAACGGGCGCGTTCGATGCGCTCGACTTCGGCGGCCGGCACGTAGTAGTCCACGTTGCGGTTGTAGCTGCGCAGCACGAAGGTCGCGATCGCACCGACCAGCCCGGCGACGGCAACCAGCCACATGTGCCAGACCAGCGCGAAGCAGAACACCAGCCCGAACACGGACACGAGGAAGCCGGCCGCGGTGGGGCGTGGCATGTGGATGTCCTCGTAGTGGGCCGGCTCGCGCCATGCGCGACCGGCTTCCTTGTCGTCCCAGTGCTGTTCCAGCGAAGTGATCTGCGGCACCTTGGCGAAGTTGTAGAACGGTGCCGGCGATGCCGTCGACCATTCCAGGCTGCGGCCGCCCCACGGGTCGCCGGTCAGGTCCTGGTTCTGCTTGCGGTCGCGGATGCTGACGGCCAGTTGCACGATCATGGCCAGGATGCCGGCGCCGATGACAAAGGCGCCGATCATCGCCACCACCAGGTAGGGATGCCAGTCGACGTTGGCGTAGTGGTTCATCCGGCGGGTCATGCCCTTGAAGCCCAGCACATAGAGCGGCATGAAGGCCAGGAAGAAGCCGCTCAGCCAGCACCAGAACGACACCTTGCCCCAGAACTCGTTCAGCTTGAAGCCGAACACTTTCGGGAACCAGAAGCTGATCGCCGCCAGGCAGCCGAACAGCACGCCGCCGATGATCACGTTATGGAAGTGGGCGACCAGGAACAGGCTGTTGTGCAGCACGAAGTCGGCGCCCGGCACCGCCAGCAGCACGCCGGTCATGCCGCCAACCGCGAACGTCACCATGAAGCCGATGGTCCACATGGTCGAGGTATGGAAGCGGATCCGGCCCCGGTACATGGTGAACAGCCAGTTGAACAGCTTCACGCCGGTGGGGATCGAGATGATCGACGTCATGATGCCGAAGAAGGCGTTGACGTTGGCGCCCGAGCCCATGGTGAAGAAGTGGTGCAGCCAGACGAAGAACGACAGCACGCCGATCGACGAGGTCGCATAGACCATCGACTTGTAGCCGAACAGCGGCTTGCGCGAGAACGTGGCGATGATTTCCGAGAACGCGCCGAACGCTGGCAGGATCAGCACATAGACCTCGGGGTGCCCCCAGATCCAGATCAGGTTCACGTACATCATGGCGTTGCCGCCCAGCTCGTTGGTGAAGAAGTGCATGCCGAGGTAGCGGTCGGCGGTGAGCAGGGCCAGCGTGGCGGTCAGCACCGGGAAGATGGCGACGATCAGGATGTTGGTGATCAGCGCGGTCCAGGTGAACACCGGCATCTTCATCAGGGTCAGGCCCGGTGCGCGCATGCGCAGGATCGTGACGATGAAGTTGATGCCTGTCAGCGTGGTGCCGAGCCCGGATATCTGCAATGACCAGATGTAATAGTCCACGCCGACGGTCGGGCTGTAGCCCAGCTCCGACAACGGCGGGTAGGCCACCCAGCCGGTCGCGGCGAAGTCGCCGACGAACATCGACAGCATCACCAGCACCGCGCCCATGGCCGACAGCCAGAAGCTCAGCGAGTTGACGAACGGGAAGGCCACGTCGCGCGCGCCGATCTGCAGCGGCACGATCACGTTCATCAGGCCCACCACCAGCGGCGTGGCCACGTAGAAGATCATGATCACGCCGTGGGCGGTGAAGATCTGGTCATAGTGGTGCGGCGGCAGGTAGCCGGCGGCATCGCCATAGGCGACGGCCTGCTGCGTGCGCATCAGGATCGCGTCGGCGAAGCCGCGCAGCAGCATGACCAGGGCCAGGATGATGTACATCACGCCGACCTTCTTGTGGTCGACCGAGCAGATCCATTCGGTCCACAGGTATTTCCACTTGCCGTATCTGGTGATGGCGCCGAGCAGCGCGGCGCCCAGCACCAGCACCACGGCCAGCGTCACCATGATGATCGGCTCGTGGTAGGGGATCGCCTCGAGGTTGAGTTTTCCTAGCATGTCATTGTTCCAGGCGGCCGGGGAGCGCCGACGGGACGCGTTGGAAGGCCTGCAGAGATTCGGGGGTGTTCGCGCGGCAGATCGCGCCGTTGGCCAGCATGTACTTGTCGACCACCTGGTCGAACAGCTTCGGCGTCACCGATGCGTAGTGCGTGACGGGATCCTTGGTGCTGGGCTGCTCCAGCGCGCGGTAGGTGTCCGGGCCAAGCGCCTGCGCCGACGCCCGCGCCTTGCTGATCCACGCATCAAAGTCCTCGCGCGAAGTCGCCAGGGTCTTGAAATGCATGTCCGAGAAGCCCGCGCCGCTGTAGGCCGCGGACTGGCCGAGATAGACGCCTGGCGTGTCGGCGATCAGGTGCAGGCGGGTCTGCATGCCCGCCATGGTGTAGACCATGCTGCCAAGCTGCGGAATGAAGAAGGCATTCATCATCGATTCCGCGGTCAGCCGGAAGTTGACTGGTGTGCCGACCGGAATGGCGAGCTGGTTCACCGACGCGACGCCGTATTCGGGATAGATGAACAGCCATTTCCAGTTCAGCGCGATGACGTCGACCTGCAGCGGCTTGACCTCGGATTCAAGCGGCCGATAGGGGTCGAGCTTGTGCGTCGAGTCCCAGATCAGCACGGCCAGGCAGGCCACGATCACGCACGGAATGCCCCACACCACGATCTCGATCTTGGTCGAGTGCGACCACTTGGGCGCGTAGGTCGCGCGCGTGTTGCTTTCGCGGTAGCGCCAGGCAAACCACAGCGTCAGGAAGATCACCGGGATGACGACCATCAGCATGACGAACAGCGCAATCAGGATCAGCGATTTTTCCTGTTCGCCGATGCTGCCCTTGGGATTGAGCAGTTCGAGGTTGCAGCCGCTGAGCAGGGCGCTCAGGGAGGCGGCCAGCAGCAAGGTCGGCAGGCGGACCTGCGGGCCTGGGGAGGGGCGGGTGAATGTGGCTGGTCGGGGGGCTTGGCGCGGGACTTGAGGACCTTGTCGATCGCTGTCTGCCGGCCCGGCGGTTGTTTTTAGCATGTCGGATACCTTGGTGACGGATCACCGAAAGCATCCGTCACGCACTCCGATTCAAGGGCTGCGTCAGCCTCGCGCGGGCGTGGTTTGTATGGATTCCTCCGGTGATGTCTGGCATGCTAGCTGAAGACAAAACCCATACATCGAGGAAGATTTTGGGCAAAGAATCCATGCAAGGCAGCGAAATCCTGGAGAAATGGGATCTTCGGATCACTGCGGGCGGCGGTGCGCGCTACCTGCAGATCGTTGATTTCATCGAGGAGGCGATTCGCGATGGCAGCCTCGTGGCCGGTGACCGCGTGCCGCCGCAGCGCGGGCTTGCCAGGGCCCTTGGCGTTGACCTGACCACCGTGACCCGCGCCTATAACGAGGCCCGGCGGCGCCAGCTGATCGAGGCCCGGGGAGCGCTCGGCACTTTCATTGCCGCGCCGCGCGCGGAACTCGCGCGGGTGGTCGACATGAGCATGAACGTGCCGCCGCCGCCAGCGGGCGTGGATTTCCAGGACCTGCTGCGGCGCGGCCTGAGCCAGGTCCTGCTGCGCAGCGACCCGCACCTGCTGATGACCTACCAGCTTGGCGGCGGCAGCGCCTCGGACCGTTCGGCCGGGGCGCTCTGGCTGGCGCCGATCTTCGGCCAGGTCGACACCGCGCGGCTGGTGGTGTGCCCCGGCGCCCAGGCCGCGCTGGCCGCCGTGATCCTGAGCCGGACCCGGCCCGGCGAGGCGATTGCGACCGAACCGCTGGCCTACCCGGGCATCCGCGCCGCCGCGGCGCAACTGGGCCGGCGCGTGGTGATCGCACCGTGCGACGCGGACGGGATGCTGCCCGACGCGCTCGCCGCGGCCCGCGCCGAGGGGGCCACGCTGGCCTACCTCAACCCGACCGCGCAGAATCCGACCACGCACACCATGCCGGCCTCGCGCCGGGCAGAGATCGCCAGGGCCGCGCATCGATGCGATATCGCCTTGCTGGAGGACGATCCGTACTGGCTGCTGACACCGTCAGCGCCGCCTCCGCTCGCCAGCTTTGCGCCCGAGCGCACCTACTACGTCGCGACGCTGTCCAAGGCGCTCAGTCCGGGCCTGCGTACCGCGTATGTCCTGCTGCCGGAGGAAAGAGGGGGCAATGACCTGCTGGCATCGCTGCGCGCCTTCGCGCTGATGGCGGCGCCGATGACCGCGGCCCTGGCCACGCAATGGATCCATGACGGCTCGGCCAGGCAACTGCTCGACGGCATCCGCACCGAAGCGCTGGCGCGGTGCGCACTGGCAAGCCGGTGGCTGAGCGGGATCGGGCAACTGCCGCCCAGCGCCATCCATGTATGGCACCGCTTGCCCGCGCAATGGTCGGCGCAGCAGCTGACCCGGGCCGCGCTGGCGGAAGACCTGCGGGTCACGCCTTCCGACGCGTTCTGGGACGGGCCCGATGCGCCCAATGCCATTCGCATCTCGCTGGGCGGCGTGGACAGCCACGAGCAGCTGTCGCTGGCGCTGAGGAAGCTGGCGGCGCTGCTGGAGCGCCGGCCAACGTCGGAGGTGGGGATGGTGGTATGAACCGCCTGGCTTCGCGCAGGCAGCGCCGACATCAGGCGTGTAAAACGAAGTTGATCACCGCGTCAGAAAACGCCGCCGGCAATTCCCAGTTCGACAGATGCGCCGCATTGAGCGCGAGATAATCGGCGTTGGCAATGCCATTGGCCAGCTCGCGTCCTTGTTCCGGCGTGGTGGCGGCATCCTGGACGCCGGCGATCACCAGCACGCGCGCGTCAATGCCGGCCAGCAGGCCGCGCAGGTCGGCATCGCGCACCGCGGCACAGTTGGCGATATAGCCGTCGGCATCGGTCGAGGCGAGCATCGAGAGCACTGGCGCCAGGCGTGCCGGATCGCCGGCGAGCGCCGCGGGGGTGAACCAGCGGGCCAGCACGCCCTCGGCGATGGCTGCCATGCCTTCGGCCTGCACGCGCTCGATGCGCGTGTTCCAGCCGGAAGGCGGGCCGATCAGCGCCGCGGTATTGGCCAGCACGAAGCGGCCGAAGCGCCCGGGGTGATGACGCGCCAGCCAGACGCCGGTCATGCCGCCCATCGACAGGCCGCAGAAGTGCGCGCGCCCGACGCCGGCGTGGTCCATCACCGCCAGCACGTCGGCGCCCAGCTCGGCCATGCCGAACGGCGCGGCCGGCACGCCAGAGGCGCCATGGCCGCGCGTGTCGTAGCGCAGCACGCGGAAGCGCTCCAGCAGCGCCGGCATCTGCGGATCCCACATCGACAGGTTGGTGCCGAGCGAGTTGGACATGACCAGCACCGGCGCGCCGGCCGGGCCCTGGAGTTCGTAGTGCAGGCGAAGCCCGTCACGGGTGGCAATGCTCATGGCGCGGGCCTCGCTCAGCGGATCGAAGAGGGATGCGGCGCCAGCGGCGTGACGGCGATCTTCATGTACGGGAACAGCGGCAGGGCCGACAGCAGGTTGTGCAGTGCCTCGTTCGACTCGACGTCGAACACGCTGTAGTTGGCATACTCGCCGACCACGCGGTAGAGGTGCAGCCATTTGCCCTGGCGCTGCAGGTCCTGCGCATAGGCCTTTTCGCGCGCCTTGATGTCTTCGGCCTGCGCGGCGGGCATGTCGTGCGGCAGGTTTACGTCCATTCGTACCAGATACAGCATCGGGTTCTCCTCGTTTTAGTCTGATGGTGAATAGTCAGGGTCGTCGCCGATTTGCGGGGACGGTGATGGAGCGTTCCCACTCCCGCTTGCGGGAGAGGGCTGGGGAGAGGGCAGAGATGTCCACGAAGTGAAGTGCTGCACTTCGTTGATGCTCCAGCCCTCTCCCCCGGCCCCTCTCCCGCAGGCGGGCGAGGGGAGCAAACAGGCAATGAACCACAATTCAGGCGCTGTCGCGACGATAGTGGTTTTAGTCTGATGGTGAACAGTCAGGGTCGTCGCCGATTTGCGGGGACGGTGATGGAGCGCTCCCTCTCCCGCTTGCGGGAGAGGGCTGGGGAGAGGGCAGAGATGTCCACGAAGTGAAGTGCTGCACTTCGTTGATGCTCGGGCCCTCTCCCCCGGCCCCTCTCCCGCAGGCGGGCGAGGGGAGCAAACAGGCGATGAACCACAATTCAGGCGCTGTCGCGTCGATAGTGCGCCAGCTTGTCTTCGTCGAGCGCGATCCCCAGCCCGGGCCCTTGCGGCAGGTGCAGCGCAAAGTCGCGGTACACCGGCCGCTCCAGCACGATATCGTCCTTGAGCAGCAGCGGGCCGAACAGCTCGGTGCCCCAGGCCAGTTGCGGCAGCGTGGCGAAGCCGTGGGCGGCGGCGATGGTGCCGACGCTGCCTTCCAGCATGGTGCCGCCATACAGCGCGATGCCGGCCGCATCGCCGACCGCGGCGGTGCGCAGCATGCCGAAGATGCCGCCGGACTTGGCGATCTTCAGCGCGAACACGTCGGCGGCGCCGAGGCGGGCCAGTTCCATCGCGTCCTCGGGGCCGCACACGGCTTCGTCGGCCATGATGGGCACGACGAAACGCGCCGCCAGCCGGGCCAGCGCGGTGCGCTGCTCGCGCGGCGTGGGCTGCTCGATCAGGTCGATGCCGGCGGCTTCGAGCATGGCGATGCCGGTGGCGGCATCCGCTTCGTTCCAGGCCTGGTTGACGTCGACGGTGACGCGGGCACGGTCTCCCAGCGCGCGCTTGATCGCGGACACATGGGCCACGTCCTCGCGCACGCTGCGCCGGCCGATCTTGAGCTTGAAGGTGTCGTGGCGGCGCTCGGCCAGCAGGCGCTCGGCCTCGTCGATGTCGCGCGCGGTATCGCCGCTGGCCAGCGTCCACAGCACCGGCAGCGTATCGCGCACGGCGCCGCCCAGCAGCGTCGACAGCGGCACGCCCAGGCGCTTGCCCTGCGCGTCGAGCAGCGCGGTCTCCAGCGCCGACTTGGCGAAGCGGTTGCCGCGCGCCACCTTGTTCAGCCGCGCCATGGCGGCATGCACGTTGGTGGCGTCCTGCCCCAGCAACGCCGGTGCCAGGTAAGTGTCGAGGGTCAGCTTGATGCCCTCGGGGCTTTCATCGCCGTAGGACAAGCCGCCGATGGTGGTGGCCTCGCCGATGCCTTCCACGCCATCGGCGCAGCGCAGGCGGACGATCACGAGGGTCTGCCGCTGCATGGTCGCCATGGCGAGCTGGTGCGGGCGGATGGTCGGCAGGTCGACCAGGATGGCCTCGATCGACTCGATGGCCGTGGGGCTGGATTGTGTCGCCACTTTCATACCTTCCTGATGCAGTTGGATGTTGCATCGGAGTATGGAGGGCTATTTTTCCGCTGTCCAAGACCGTTGGCGTCTGATTTCATACCTCAGAAGTATGAACTGCAGCCCGCGCCTTATTCCTTCTGCGGGGGCAGGTAAGCCATGCCTTCTTCTTCGTAGAGCTGGTAGATCATGTCGCGCAGCGAGTGCAGGTCGGCCGACTCGTCCATCATTCGGGTGCTCATGATGATGGGCGACACCAGCTTGGGATCATCCAGTTCCTTGTAGGTCACGTCGTCCCGCTTCAGCCCATAGACGCTGCTGGGCACCACCGAGATGCCTTCGCCCATCGCCACCAGCCCGAGCGCGATCTGCAGCTCGCGCACCTCGTGCAGCCGGCTCGGCTTCAGCGCGCGGTCGTGGAAGGCGGCCAGCACCTGGTCGGCAAAGCTCGGACGCGGCGCCTTGGGGAAGATGATGAGCGGCTCTCCCACCAGGTCGTGCAGCGCGAGCTGGGGTTTGGCCGCCGCCAGCGGGTGGCCGACCGGCAGCGCCACGATCATGCGCTCCTCGCGCAATACCACGCGCCGGACCGAGGGGTCCTCATGCCGGATGCGTCCGAAACCCACGTCGATGCGGCCCTCCTTGAGGGCCTTGATCTGGTCCATGGTCGACATCTCGTGCAGGCTCAGTTCCAGGTCGGCATGCATCTGGCGGAAGCGCCGGATGATGCGCGGCAGCATGCCGTACAGCGTGGAGCCGACAAAACCGACCGACATCTTGTGCTCGATCTTGCCAACCCGCTTGGTCATCGCCTGCAACTCTGCGGTCTGGGCCAGCAGTTGCAGCGCGTGGGTGTAGAAGTAGCGCCCGGTGTCGGTCAGCTTGAGCGGGCGCGAGTGGCGCTCGAACAATTGCACGCCCAGGTCATCCTCCAGCTGCTGGATCTGGCGCGACAGCGGGGGCTGGGCGATATGCAGCCGCTCGGCCGCCCGGGTGAAGTTGCGTTCCTCTGCCACGGCCACGAAGTAACGCAGGTGCCGCAATTCCACGACTATACCTCCAGGGTATCAAGCGGATACTAAATCAGTGTTGGACTGCAAAAACAGGCGTTGACTATGCTCCATCCGTGCCCGGAATACAAGCTTGATACCTGTAAGGCATCGACCGGGAACCACGCAAAAATATGGAGACCCTCATGACTCATTCGGAAATCGACGCCCTGGTCAACAGCTTTATCGTCGCCACGGGCACGCAAGGCACGCCCGACCCGCGCGTGCAGCAAGTGGTGGTCCGCCTGACCGCGGACCTGTTCAAGGCGATCGAAGACCTCGACCTGAGCGCCAGCGAAGTCTGGAAGGGCATCGAGTACTTCGCCGAGGCGGGCGCCAGCCAGGAACTTGGCCTGCTCGCCGCCGGCCTGGGACTGGAACGCTTCCTCGACGTCCGCGCCGATGAGGCCGAAGCCCGCGCCGGCCTGGCTGGCGGCACGCCGCGCACCATCGAAGGCCCGCTCTACGTGGCCGGCGCGCCGGAAAGCACCGGCTTTGCCCGCCTCGACGACGGCAGTGAAGACGGCAAGGGCGAGGTGCTGTTCATGCAGGGCACGGTGTACGGTGCCGACGGCAAGCCGCTGCCGGGTGCGAAGGTCGAGGTGTGGCACGCCAACCTGATGGGCAACTACTCGTTCTTCGACAAGACCCAGTCGCACTTCAACCTGCGCCGCACCATCGTCACCGACGCCAGCGGCCGCTACCAGTTCCGCAGCAACGTGCCGACCGGCTACGGCTGCCCGCCGCAAGGCACGACCCAGCGCCTGCTGGACCAGCTGGCACGCCATGGCCAGCGGCCGGCGCATATCCACTTCTTCGTGTCGGCGGACGACCACCGCAAGCTGACCACGCAGATCAACATCGACGGCGACGAGTACCTGTGGGATGACTTCGCCTTCGCCAGCCGCGAGGGGCTGGTGCCGGCGGTGAACCGCGTCACCGACGCCGCCGCGCTCGACAAGCACGGCGTGGACAAACCGTTCGCCTCGATCGACTTTGACTTCCGGCTGCTGCCCGAGAAGGAAGGCGCGCCGCCCGCCGAGGTGGAGCGCCTGCGCGCCGCCGCCTGAAGTTTCTGCAAGGCCGCCCGCGCTCGCGGGCCGGCAGATCCAGCCCCGGGCGGCAGCGCTAATCCGCCGCGCCGCCCCGGCAACAAGACCAGCAGGAGACAACTCCCATGATCCCGATCTATCCGGCGGGGACGGCCCCCGTTCGCCCCGATGCCACGCAGCCTCACGCCAGGCGCCTCGAGCTCGACGACTTCCTGGTGGAAGACAAGGCCAGTGGCGACTACCGCCTGCATCGCGCGGCCTTTACCGACGAAGACCTGTTCGAACTCGAGATGAAGCATATCTTCGAGGGCAACTGGATCTACCTGGCGCATGAAAGCCAGATCCCGAACAACAACGACTACTACACCACCCACATCGGCCGCCAGCCGGTGGTGATCGCCCGCAACCGCCAGGGCGAGCTGAACGCCTTCATCAATGCGTGCAGCCACCGCGGCGCGATGCTGTGCCGCCACAAGCGCGGCAACAAGGCCACCTACACCTGCCCGTTCCACGGCTGGACTTTCAACAACAGCGGCAAGCTGCTGAAGGTGAAGGATCCCGAGAACGCGGGCTACCCCGACTGCTTCAACAAGGAAGGCTCGCACGACCTGAAGAAGGTGGCGCGCTTCGAGAACTACCGCGGCTTCCTGTTCGGCAGCCTGAACGCCGACGTGCCGCCGCTGCAATCGTTCCTGGGCGAGGCGGCGCGCATCATCGACATGATCGTCGACCAGTCCGCCGACGGGCTGGAGGTGCTGCGCGGCTCCTCCACCTACACCTTCGAGGGCAACTGGAAGCTGCAGGCCGAGAACGGCGCCGACGGCTACCACGTCTCGGCGGTGCACTGGAACTACGCCGCGACAACCAGCCACCGCAAGCAGAAGAACGCGCAGGGCGACCAGATCCGCGCCATGGACGCGGGCAAGTGGGGGCAGCAGGGCGGCGGCTTCTACGCCTTCGAGCATGGCCACATGCTGCTGTGGACGAAGTGGGCCAATCCCGAGGACCGTCCCAATTTCAGCCGCCGCGACGAATTCGCCGGGCGCTGCGGCGAAGAGACCGCCGACTGGATGATCCAGAACTCGCGCAACCTGTGCCTGTACCCCAACGTCTACCTGATGGACCAGTTCGGCTCGCAGATCCGCCTGCTGCGCCCGCTGGCCGTCGACAAGACCGAGGTCACGATCTACTGCATCGCACCGAAGGGCGAATCCGATGAGGCGCGCGCGCGCCGCATCCGCCAGTACGAGGACTTCTTCAACGTGAGCGGCATGGCCACGCCGGACGACCTGGAAGAATTCCGCGCCTGCCAGCAGGGCTACGCCGGCCTGGCGCTTGCCTGGAACGACATGTGCCGGGGCGCGAAGCACTGGATCGACGGCCCGGACGAAGCCGCGCAACGGATCGGGCTGAAGCCGTTGATGAGCGGCGTGCGCACCGAGGACGAGGGTTTGTACACGGTGCAGCACCGCTACTGGCTCGATGTCATGAAGAAGGCCATGGCCGGGCAGTCTGCCGAAGCCGCGAATGAAGCAAAAAATGCAGGAACCAGCGGCACCGAAGGGAGCGCAGCATGAGCACCGCCGACATCACGCCCGACATCGCGCCCGACACCGACCTCGACAAGCCGGTCGAGCTGGCCGCCATCCAGGCCTTCCTGTACCGCGAGGCGCGCCTGCTCGACGACGAAGCGTGGGACGAGTGGGTCGAGTGCTACCACCCCGACGTGAAGTTCTGGATGCCGTGCTGGGACGACGACGGCAAGCTGATCACCGACCCGCAGCGCGAGATCTCACTGATCTATTACCCGAGCCGCCAGGGGCTGGAGGACCGCGTGTTCCGCATCAAGACCGAGCGCTCCAGCGCCACCATGCCGGACACGCGCACCAGCCACAACCTGAGCAACGTCGAGCTGCTGGACGTGGACGGCGACACCTGCACCGTGCGCTTCAACTGGCACACGCTCAGCCATCGCTACCAGACCACGTACAGCTACTTCGGCATGTCGCGCTACCGGCTCGACCTCTCCGGCGAGCAGCCTCGCATCCTGGACAAGTATGTCGTGCTCAAGAACGACTACATCAACCAGGTCATCGACATCTATCACATCTGATCCAGGCTGGAGGACCGCGCCATGGAACACACCATCGCCCTGCAATTCGAGGACGGCGTCACGCGCTTTATCACCTGCGGCGAGAACGAGACCCTGTCCGACGCCGCCTACCGGCAGCAGATCAATATCCCGCTGGACTGCCGCGACGGCGCCTGCGGCACCTGCCGCGGGCTGTGCGAGTCGGGAAACTATGACCTGCCCGAGTCGAGCTATATCGAGGATGCGCTGACCGCCGAGGAAGCGGCGCAGGGATACGTGCTGGCCTGCCAGACGCGCCCGCGTTCGGACTGCGTGATCCGCGTGCCGGCGTCGTCGGCGGCGTGCAAGACCGGTGTCACCACCTACCAGGGGACGCTGGCCGAACTGGAGTCGCTGTCCGATTCGACCATCAGCTTCGCCATCGACCTGGACGATGCCGCCGGCGTGGACTTCCTGCCGGGGCAGTATGTCAATGTCGAAATCCCGGGCACCGGCCAGACGCGCTCGTATTCCTTCAGCTCCGCGCCAGGCAGCGCGCGCACCGGTTTTGTGGTGCGCAACGTGCCGGACGGAAGGATGAGCACGTGGCTGACCAGCGAGGCAAAGTCGGGCGAGCGCGTGGCGTTCTCCGGCCCGTATGGCAGCTTTTACCTGCGCCCCGTGACGCGTCCGGTGCTGTTCCTCGCGGGCGGTACCGGCATTGCACCGTTCCTGTCGATGCTCGACGTGATGGCCACCGGCGATTGCGCGCATCCGGTGCGCATGGTCTACGGCGTCACGAACGATATCGACCTCGTGGGCCTGCCTCGCATTGACGCCGCCCAGGCCGCCGTGACCGGCTTCGAATACCGCACCTGCGTCGCCGACCCCGCCAGCGGCCACGCGCGCAAGGGCTATGTCACCGCGCACGTCGAGCCCGAATGGCTCAATGGTGGCGACGTCGATATCTACCTGTGCGGCCCCGTGGCGATGGTGGAAGCGGTGCGCGGCTGGCTGCAGCAGAGCGGCATCACGCCCGCGGGCTTCTACTACGAGAAGTTCTCGGCCAGCAACGCGGCGTGAAGAGGGAGAGCGACAACATGAGAAGCTCCGCACGATTCGCCGGCAAGGTGGTGATCGTCACCGGCGCCGCGCAGGGCATCGGCCGTGGCGTGGCGCTGGCCGCCGCCGCCGAGGGCGCGTCGGTGGCGCTGGTCGACCGCTCGACGCTGGTCGACGAAGTCGCCGCCGAGATTGTTGGCGCCGGCGGCAAAGCCATTGCCGTGCACGCCGACCTGGAAACCTATGCCGGCGCCACGCAGATGGCGCAGGCCGCCGAAGCCGCCTTCGGCCGTGTTGACGTCCTCGTCAACAACGTAGGCGGCACGATCTGGGCCAAGCCCTTCCAGTTCTATGAAGAGGACCAGATCGAGGCCGAAATCCGGCGCTCGCTGTTCCCCACGCTGTGGTGCTGCCGCGCCGTGCTGCCCGGCATGGTCGAACGCCGTCAGGGCGTGATCGTCAACGTGTCGTCGATCGCCACGCGCAGCATCCACCGCGTGCCCTATGCGGCGGCCAAGGGCGGCGTCAATGCGCTGACCGCCAGCATTGCCTTCGAACACGCGCACGAAGGCATCCGCGTCAACGCCATCGCCACCGGTGGGACCGAGGCGCCGCCGCGCAGGATTCCACGCAACACCGAAGCGCAGGGCGAGCAGGAGGCGGGCTGGTACCAGGCCATCGTCGACCAGACCCGCGAGAGCAGCCTGATGCACCGCTACGGCACGATCGACGAACAGGTGCATGCGATCCTGTTCCTGGCATCGGACGAGGCATCCTACATCACCGGTACGGTCTTGCCGGTCGGCGGCGGGGACCAGGGCTGAGCTCGCCAGCCGGGCGATGCGGTGCTGCCGCGGGACGGGATGATCCGGGTGCCGGATGGGCCGGGGCTGGGTATCGATCCCGATCCTGAGGTGATCCGGCGCTACCAGGTCGCCTGATTCCGGTTCCTACCGACCCTGCAGGCAAAGTTGCCTGCAGCCCAACGCTTTGCTGAAAGTGCGGGGGCGGTACCAACACCGCACCCATTCCGTCGCACCATCAGCGCCCCCACGCTGTTCGATTCCTGCGCCACCCAACCCGCTTAGAAATGTCATGCGAGGCCTGTACGCTGCACATCCGGCAACGTCTGGCAGCAAACTTGCTTGTCAAGCGCGTGTGGCCGGCAGGGACACATTCGTTGGGAGACGCCATGCATCAAGCACGCATCACCGCGCACAAGGGAATCCTGGTTGTCGAACTGGTGCCTGACCAGGCAAACGGTGACGGCACCTCGCCCAGCAAGCTCCGCAACCTGGCCACGGTGATCCATGACACGGGACGGCACCTGGGTGTCTCGGAAGAGGCCCTGGCGCTGCTCAAGCTTGTGAAACGCGGCCTGGACCGCATCGGCGACTTCGCCTGGTTCAGCAGTGATGACGGCAAGGATCATTTTGCCTGGCTGGGAGGCCCGAAGCGGCTGGTGAATCCCGCCTCGGTGGCGGCTGCCCGGGACTACGCGATCCTTGCACACCGCGTCATTCCGAACCACGTGCCGGATGGGGCAAAAGTGGCGATCGAGACGAATTTCTGAGCAGGCACCAGTCGTCGCATTCAGCGCTTGCCGCCGGCTTGCGCCGCGAACGTCCGCCATTCCCGGAACACGGCATCGAGGCACGCCGCTGTCTCGCAGCTATCCCGCTTCCTGCGGAACGCGGCAACCTCGGCCTCGGTGATCGTGCCGGCCTTCAGCTGACGCTGCTGGTCGGCATGGATGCGCTGGTAGCCCATCGAAAACAGCGCCGACTCGCAGATCAGCCGCTGCGATGGCACGCGGGCCGCAGGCGCAGTTGACGGGTCGCAGTCGATATCGGTGGCGGCATGGGCGGCGCCGGCGAGTGCAAGGGCAACGGCGCCGATGCAGCAGTGCATAAAGCGGAAGCGGAAAAAGCGGTTCATGACGACTTATGCAGCGGCACGGCCTGACGGCGCCGTGGTGCCGAACTGCTTGCGGTAGGCGGAGGGCGAAACGGCAAAGGTCTGGGCAAAGTGCTGGCGCAACGAAACCGCCGAGCCGAACCCGGCCAGGCCGGCAATCACGTCGACGCTCTTGCTGGTGGTCTCCAGCAGCCGCTGCGCCGCGGTGAGCCGGTGGTTCAGCACCCACTGCGTCACCGTGGAGCCGGTCTTGGCCTTGAAGCGCCGCGTGAAATTGCGCCGGCTCATGCCGGCCTTGGCGGCCAGCAGGTCCAGCGTCAGCGGCTGTTCCAGGTGCTCGATGGCCCAGTCGAGCGTGGTGCTCAGCTTGTCCGCACCGGCTGTCTGCGGCAGCGGCTGCTCGATGTACTGCGCCTGCCCGCCATGCCGATGCGGCGCCACCACCATGCGGCGGGCCACGCGGTTCGCCACTTCCGCGCCATGGTCGCGGCGCACCAGGTGCAGGCAGCAGTCCAGCGCGGCGGCGGTGCCGGCCGACGTGAGGATGCTGCCATCGTCGATATAGAGCGAACGGCGATCGAGCCGGACCCTGGGATAGCGCGCGGCGAAGTCATCGGCCCAGACCCAGTGGGTGGCCGCCGGCCGGCCGTCGAGCAGTCCGGCCTCGGCGACCACAAAGGTGCCCAGGCATAGCCCGGCAATGCGCGCGCCGCGCGCGCTGGCGGCCTGCAGTGCCGCCAGCAAGGCCGGCGACGGCCGTTCGGCCGGGTCGCGCCAGGCCGGCATGATCACGGTATCGGCTTGTTCCAGTGCGGAAAGGTCGTGCTCGACCTCGATGCGGAAGCCCGACATGGTCCGGATCAGGCCGGTCTGCTCGCCGCAGATCAGCAACTGGTAGCGCGGCACGCCCAGCATGGCGAGATCGTCGCCGAACACGATGCAAGGCACGGACAGGTGGAACGGGCTGATGCCTTCAAAGGCAATCACGGCGACGGTGTGCATCGCTTCCTCGCAAGCAGGGGCGTCTGAAGTTGGCCCGATTCTATCGGATGTTGTCCATCGGGACGCTTTCGGGGCGGCGGCGGTCGTTGGAAACTTCATGCAGCGATGAGGCCGCGGCGGCTGTCCCGCCAGGCAAGCGCGCTCTCCTTTCCATCACGACGAGGACAACGATGACACACCCGACGATCCGCACCCTGGCCGGTGCCAGCGCCCCCACCGCGATCGCAGCCGCCAGCACGGCGCTGCTGGTGATCGATTTTCAGAACGAGTATTTCGACGGCAAGCTGCCGATTCCGGATGGAGCGGCCGCGCTCGGCAATGCCCGGCGCCTGGTGGCGCATGCTGACGCCGCCGGCATTCCTGTCTTCCACATCCAGCACCTGGCGCCGGCGGGCAGCCCCGTCTTTGCGGAGCAGGGCGCCAGCGCGGCTTTCCATCAGGACCTGAGCCCGGCGGACCACCACACGGTGGTGCAGAAGACTTCGGTGAGCGTGTTCCCCACCACTGACCTCGACCAGCGCCTCAAGGCCGCCGGCATCAAGACGCTGGTCATCACCGGGCTGATGACGCATGCCTGCGTCGCTGGCGCCGCGCGCGATGCGGTGCCGCTCGGCTATGGCGTGATCGTGGCGGAAGACGCGTGCGCGACGCGCGACCTGGACCGGCCCGGCGGCGTGGTGCGGCATCGTGACCTGCACCAGGCTGCGCTGGCGAGTATCGAAGATACCTTCGGCGATGTGCTGACCACGGAGCAGGTGCTGAAGCTGCCGGTGGTCTGATGGACAGCGGCGCGCGATCGCCCGCAGTCAGGGGCGATCCGCCTCCGGGAGCGTCGTTGTCACCCAGTCGCGCACCAGGGCCGTCGCCGGCCGCTCCCCGGCGCGCTCACTGCAGACGAAGCCATGGCAAAAGCTCTCCGGCGACGCCCATGATGCGGACTCGATTCCGGGAACAGGCCAATGGTGCTTAACTCCGGTTCCATGCGGCCATGAGAACTTTGTGGAGTTCGTCATCGCCAGTGGCCAGAGGCTTTGCCGAGCCGCCTTGCCGCGCTGTACGGGCGGTCCCGCGGCCCGCCTGGGCGCCGCGTTTGGTCGAGCCGGGTGCCGTCGCCTTGACCAATAGTCCACCAAGCACCGCACGGTAGAGTTCCCGGAATGCCTCTTCGATCGTGAGATTCGCCTGGGCAAGGAATGCTGGCCGACGCAATCGGAGCGCTGCGCCCAGTAACAGTTCGGAAACCACGCGGCCGTGGCATGGAACGAACACCCCTTTGCGCACGCCGTCGTCAATCAGTCGTGTCAGCCCATCGGCACGTGCCTGTTGATAGGCGTCGAAGCTGGCGCTGGCCGCCTCCGAGTCCTCTATGTCTTTCAAGAATTGGGCGCACATGTGACTGCCCGCGCGAATGCCCACATTGAGGTAGGCGGCAATTGCCACTGTCGGGTCCGGCTCCTCGCGGATGATCGCCTCCCCTTGCTCAAGCAGAACACGGAAGAAGTGGTCGACTGCCACGCAAAAGATTTCTTCCTTCGTCTCCGCAATGCCGTATAGCCGGCGGCGCGAGCAGTGCAGGCGCGCGGCGATCTCGCCCACCGTCAGGTTCTTGATCCCTTCCCGGCAAAACAGGCCGGTGAGTTCATCCAGAAACTCGTCATTCGTCAGCGTTGTTCTCATCGCGTCATCCTGTTGCCTGGATGGTACTAGGCATATTCATAAGGTACCAAATGTCAGATGGTATCAGCAGGAAGTCATTGTGACGAACGCATCATGTCCCTGATCGGCATTGAGGCCTGCATCCTCGAAGACTGGCCCCTGTCGTCCTCCGCAGTGGGGTTATCCCCAAGTCATCAACGGTACCAAATCCATTGACATGATACCAGCGACCGGGTTCAATGGTACCAATTAACGATAACAGGTACCGAATGGAGGCATGATGACCGATACCGAACCCGCAGTAAAAAATCCGACCTGGTCTTTCCGCAGCCTGCGATCTGCCTTGCGCGGGCGCCCATTGGAAGAGGTCATCGGGGCGGCGCTGATGACGTTGCTGATGGTGATTACACTCATGAACGTGCTGGTCAGGTACTTCACCAGCCAGTCCTTCGCCTGGACAGAGGAAATCTCGGTCTTCCTGCTGCTGGTCATGACTTTGGCCGGCGCCTCGATTGCGGCAGCACAGGACGCCCACATCCGCGTCGAGTTCTTCTATTCCGGCGGTTCCGATTGCCGTCGGCGTTGGCTGGCCGCGCTGTCGGCCCTGGCGGCGGCGACGCTTTTCCTGCTGCTCGCCATCCTGCTCGTGCGTGCGGCCTGGTCGGAATTCGAGTTCGGCGAAACAACTTTCGGGCTGGGCGTGCCGCGCTGGTGGTACACGGCCTTCACACCGATCCTGGCGCTCCTTGTGGCGGTCCGGGCGATCACTGGCCGCTGGCGCCAGGCGAATCTGGCGGTGCCGCAGTCCACGACGGCGAGCGAGGTGCAATCGTGATCGGTACTTTCCTCATCGGCGGCTTCATCGTGCTGATGCTGGCTGGCGTTCCCATCGGCGTGGCCCTGGGTCTCACGGGTGCCGCTGTGGTCATGTTCATGGGCGGTGACATGCCGTGGTTCGGGCTGTTCACGCTGCAGCAGAGCTTTGACGCCAGCATCGCCAAGTACCCGCTGCTCGCGCTGCCGATGTTCGTCCTCGTCGGCTCGGCTTTCGACCGCTCCGGGGTCGCCACCCGCATGATCAATTTTGCTGCCGCGATACTTGGCCGCGGCGCGGGGACGCTGCCCATCGTCGCCATCTTTGTGGCGATGTTGTTAGGCGGTATTTCCGGTTCCGGCGTTGCGCTGGCCGCCGCCATTGGCGGCGTGATGATCGACGCAATGCGTCGTGCGGGCTATCCGCCCGCCTTCTCGGCCACCGTGATCGGCTCAGCTACGGCAACCGACATTCTCATCCCGCCATCCCTGGCGTTCGTTGTCTACAGCATCATGGTGCCGGGTGTGTCGCTGCCAGAGTTGTTTGCCGCGGGACTGATCCCGGGCGTGCTGGCAGGGGTCGCGCTCATCGCGCCAGCCTGGTGGCTGTCCCGGCGCCACCGCTTCGGCGCTGCCGAGGCGGGGTTGCCGCGCCCGCCGTTCTGGAAGAGCCTTCGTGAAGCCAGTTGGGGGCTCGTCACACCGGTGCTCATTCTGGGTGGCATGCGGGCCGGCTGGTTCACCCCGACCGAGGCGGCGGCTGTGGCCGCAGCCTATGTGTTGTGTATCGGCATCTTCGTCCACAAGACGATCGGCCTGCAGGACCTCTACGACATCTTTGTCGACAGTGTCCGCACCTCGGCGGTGATCATGATCATCCTCGGTTTCGCAGGCGTGTTCTCCTATTGCATCAGCACCATCGGAGTCGCCGACCCCATCGTCGACTGGTTCCGCACGCTCGGCCTGGGCAGTATCGGCACGCTCATGGTCGTGCTGGTGGTACTGAAGCTGCTCGGCATATTCCTCGACGGCGTTACGTTGTTCATGGTGTTCCTGCCGCTGCTCCTTCCCTTGATCAAGTCCTACGGGTGGGACCCGGTGTGGTTCGGCGTGCTGGTGACCATGGTCATGGCGCTGGGTCAGTTCACACCGCCTCTGGCGCCGACCTTGCTGGTTTCCTGCCGCCTGGCCAGGGCGCCCGTCGAGAAGACGCTGCCCTGGGTGGGCTGGTTCATGCTCAGTTTTGCCCTCGCCATTGCCGCAGTGCTGATCGAGCCGCGGATCGCGCTGTGGCTTCCCAAGGCAACCGGATTTTGACCGACGGCCGACCCACATCGACATCTCGGCCCAGCCTCAACAAGGAGACAACCACCATGAATCAACGTCGCAAATTCCTCGTCAGCGCCTGCATCGCCGGTCTCGGCGTCCCCGGCATCTTGCGTGCGCAGCCTGCCTACAAGAACGAGTACCGTCTTTCGCTCGTCACTGGCCCGGGCACCACCTGGCACACGGCAGCGGAGAACTTTGCCAATCTGGTGCGCGAGCGCACGGCGGGTCGCATCAATATCCGGCTATACCCAGGATCGAGCCTTGTTCAGGGCGCGCAGGATCGCGAGCTCGTCGCACTTCGCCAAGGCACAATCGATGTTCTGGTAGGCACGACCGCGAACTGGTCGGGCACCGTCAAGGACTTCACCGTCTTCATGTTGCCCTACCTGATGCCCGACGCCAGGGCGGTGGATGCCGTGCTTGCCTCTGACGCCCTGAACAGGGACTTCTACGACATCATGCGTCGCGCGGGCATCGAGCCGCTGGCTTCCGGGGAGTACGGCAATGTTCAACTGCTCAACGCCAAGCGCCGCCTCGCCAGGCCTGCCGACATCACCGGCATGAAAATCCGCGTGGTGGCGTCTCCCCTGCAACAGGACATCATGAATGCCCTGAAGGCCAACCCCACCAGCATGTCGTGGGCCGATGCCCAGTCTGCGTTGTCGTCCGGCGCGGTCGACGGTGTGATGCTGACGATGGAGCAGGTCCAGGCGGCCAAGATCTACAGCCTTGGTCAGAAGTACATCACGCGCTGGAGCGCGATGAACGAACTGATTCACTTCACCGTGGCCAGCCCGGTGTTCAAGTCGTGGACTCTCGCGGACCAGCAGATCGTTCGCGGCGCGGCCAGGGACGCGGCGGCCGAACTCACCCGGCAGGTGCGCAAGAGCGCGTCCAGTGACGATGCCCTCAAGCAGCATGGCGTCGATGTCTACACGCCCACGCCGGGCGAAATGGCGGAGTGGAAGGCCCTGGTCCGTCAGCCGTACGAGAAGTGGAAGGCGCGCATCAACCCTGGTCTCGTTTCGAAAATCGAGCAGGTCGTCGCCCAATCTTCCAAGGCATGAGCGGAAGGGTGCAGCAGGTCTGATTGGATCGACTTTCCAGATGTGACCGTACCCAACAGGCCCGGCCAGGACCGGCCGGGCCATGTCACGCCAATGCGAATTCGTGAACTCCGCAGCGCTGCGCACCGTACGCGGCCAGAATGCTTTTGCATATCGCTGTGACGCGGTGCCGAGACTTCGCTGCCGGCCTGCGTCAATAGCGAGGCGATGGACCGCTGGACGCGCCAGGATCCGTAGGGCTGGCCGTAGCTGGCCTACTCGGAAGAGAGCGCGATTCCCGAAGCGATATTGACGCATCGCGCATGCCTTCTTGGGGTACCAAAATCATTGACATGGTACCGAATGGCTTCTATTCTGGTACCATCGATAAACGATTGGTACCAAAAAATGAGACCGCTTGCATTCACCCCCATCCATCGGCCCGCTATGTCTGTGTGCGCCGACCACGCTGCGCAACGCTGTCGCGCCGATGTCGGCGCGAATCGCCGGGTCGTTTCGACAGTCGAGGCGTTCGCTGCCCCGACGCAAGTCGCTGAGAGGTACGGGCGATGAACCTGATCGATTTCTTTGACGGCGGCGCGCTCCAGAACGGCAACTCGCCATGCTTCGTGGCAGAGGATGGCGCGACGCTTACCTACGCGCAGGTGCAAGCCCAGACTTTGCGCATCGCACGGGCGCTGCAGCGCCTCGGCCTCGAGCCTGGCTTTCATGGCGCGGTGATGAGCGCCAACGATCCTCTGGCCTTCGTCGCGGTGCTTGGTATCGTCCGCGCGGAAGGTGCCTGGTTGCCAGTCAACGTCCGCAACGCGGTGGCCGCGAACGTCGAGTTCCTCGACGACATGGACTGCGACGTGCTGTTTTACCAGTCGCGCTGGTCGGAGCAGCTGCCGCAGATACGCAGCCGTTGCCCACGCATCCGGCACTTCATTTGCCTCGATGATGGCGCGCAAGGCGGCGACCTGTCGCTGGCAGACTGGTCGCGCGGCGAATCGGACGAGTTCTTCTGGTCGGCATGCGACCCGGAGGCGACCGCTGTCATCCTCGCCACCGGCGGCACCACCGGGCGCTCGAAAGGGGTGATGCTCAGCCACCGCAACGTGGCAGCGATGTGCGCCAGCCAGATGTCGGCGGCGCGGATCACTCACCGCATGGTCTATCTCGCTGCCGCTCCGATCACGCACACCGCGGGGCTGCTTGCGCTGCCGTTCATCGCTCGCGGCGCGCGCGTGATCCTGCACGACGGTGTGGATCCCCAGCGATTGCTGCGGGCCATCGAGCGCGACCGGGTGGAGGCGCTGTTCCTGCCGCCGACAGCGATCTACGCGCTGCTGACCCAGCCCAATGTGCGCGAGTTTGATCTGTCGTCACTGCGCTACCTGCTCTATGGCGCGGCGCCGATGTCGCCGGACAAGCTTGCCGAGGCAATCGAGGTGTTCGGCCCCGTGCTGTACCAGGGCTACGGCCAGTCGGAGGTGCCGGGCTCGATCAGCGTGCTGCTGCCTGAGGAGCATTTCGTCGACGGCCAGATCGCGCCGCGCGAGCGGCTGAGCAGTGCCGGCCGACCGTACCCGTTCACTCGCGTGGCGATCGCTGCGGACGACGGCACTGTGCATCGGCGTCCGGGCGAGCGCGGTGAGATTGTTGCCCAGGGCGACATCGTGATGAAGGGCTACTACAAGAACCCGCAGGCGAGCGCGGAAGCGAGTGCGGGTGGCTGGCATCGCACCGGCGACATCGGCTACTTCGATGCCGACGGCTTCCTGTATCTCGTGGACCGCAAGAAGGACATGATCATCACCGGCGGCTTCAACGTCTATCCCGCGGAAGTCGAGGCGGTGCTGATGGCCCACCCCGCCGTCAACGAGTGCGCGGTCGTAGGGGTGCCCGACGACAAGTGGGGCGAAGCCGTCAAGGCCGTCGTCGAGCTGCGCCCGAATGCCACGGTCACCGAATCGGCGCTGATTGAACTCGTCAAGAAGGAACTCGGGAGCGTCAAGGCACCGAAGTCCGTGGAATTTGCCGACCAGTTGCCGCGCAGCACCGTCGGCAAGGTACTCAAGCGAGAACTGCGCGCCCGCTACTGGGCCAACAGCGGACGCGTCATCTGACCCTGATATTCCATTCCATGAAACCTGTCTACATAGTCGGCGTCGGCATGACGCCCTTTCGCCGCCACGATGACGGCACTGTAAAGCGCCTCACTGCCTGGGCGGTCGAAGATGCGCTCAAGGACGCCGGATGCGACCGGCGACACATCCAGGCGGCGTACTTCGGCAACGTCGGCCAGGGCCCGCTCGAAGGCCAGGTTTGTGTCCCCGGCCAGGTCGCGCTGCTGCCGCTGGGTATCCAGGGCGCACCCATTGTCAATGTCGAGAACGCGTGCGCCACGGCCAGCACCGCGTTCCACCTGGCGCTGCGGCATCTGCTGGTCGGCGATGCCGATATTGCGCTGGCGGTGGGCGTCGAGAAGCTCAGCGTGCGTGACAAGGCGAAGGCCTTTGCCTTGTTCGAGGGCGGCTGGGACATTGAGACGCCCGAGGCCAATGCGCAGACGCTGTTGCAGATCGGCGCCGGCATCGCGCCGCCGCCCGGAACGATGTCGACACGTCCCTACAGCCGCTTCATGGACATCTATGCGGCGTTCTGCCGCTACCACATGGCCCATTACGGCCTGACGCAATCGCAACTGGCCGCCGTCAGTGCCAAGAACCATGCGCACGCGGTGCACAACGAGCGTGCGCAGTACCGCCAGGCGATGAGCGTGCAGGAGGTGCTGGCCTCGCCGCCGATCGCCTATCCGCTTACGCAGGCAATGTGCTCGCCGATTTCCGACGGCGCGGCGGCGGCGATCCTGTGCACGGAATCGGCCTTGGCGCGCTATGGCTTCGACCGTCGGCGGGCCATTCGCGTGCGTGCGTCGGTCTTGCGTTCGGCGACGGCCCGGGCGTGGGAAGACCTCGGCAACCACGCCACGCGCCTGGCTGCGCTTCACGCCTACGAGCAGGCAGGACTCGGTCCGCGCGATATGCAGGTGGCCGAAGTCCACGATGCCACCAGCATGGGCGAGATCCTGCAGTCGGAGAACCTGGGCTTCTGCGATGCGGGCGAGGGCGGGCTGCTGGCGGAGTCGGGCGCGACAAGCATCGGCGGACGCATCCCGATCAACCCGTCTGGCGGCCTGGAGTCGAAAGGCCACCCGGTCGGCGCGACCGGGCTGGGGCAGATCTTCGAACTGGTGCAGCAACTGCGCGGTGAGTGCGGTGCCCGTCAGGTGCAGGGCGCCCGCATCGCGATCCAGGAAAACGGCGGCGGCATCTGGCGCAACGAGGAAGCCGCCTGCCATGTCGGCATCTTCAGCCGGGACTGAACAACCAACATCATCACAAGGAGGAGCACAACTATGAGCAAGAGACTTCAGGGCAAGGTGGCGCTGATCTGCGGCGCGGGCTCGGTTGGAGCGGGCGTGGGCAACGGGCGGGCCATGGCGATGCTGTTCGCGCGCGAGGGCGCGCTCGTGCTGGCGGTCGACCGCGACCTGGCATCGGCGGAGGAAACTTGCCGGCGCGTGCGTGAGGAAGGCGGCATCTGCGAGGCCTATCAGGCCGACGTTACCCGCGGCGACGAGATCAAGGCGATGGTCGGCGCGTGCCTGGAACGATTCGGACGCATCGACGTGCTGGTCAACAACGTCGGGATCGCCGAGATCGGTGGGGCGGTCGAGCTGTCGGAAGAGGCCTGGGACCGCATCTTCGACGTCAACGTGAAGAGCATGTTCCTCACCTGCAAGCATGTCTTGCCGCTGATGGAAGCGCAAGGCGGCGGCGCCATCGTCAACGTCAGTTCTCTGGCGGGCATCCGCTGGTCCGGCGTGCCGTACATCGCCTACGGCGCCAGCAAGGCGGCGGTGCTCGGCCTGACGCGCTATGTGGCCTTGCAATACGCGCCGAAGAATATCCGCGTCAACTCGCTGCTGCCTGGCCTGATGAACACGCCGATGATCACCGAACCCCTGTCGCGCTTCTATGGCGATGTCAGCCAGATGATCGCCCAACGCGATGCAATGTGTCCCACGGGCTCAATGGGTGACGCCTGGGATGTCGCGCATGCTGCGTTGTATCTCGCCAGCGACGAAGCCAGATATGTCAACGGTGTCGACCTCGTAGTCGATGGCGGTATCAGCCAGCAGATCATTGCTCCGCAAGCCGCTGCGTAAACCGGCCGCGGCTGCGGCATGCAGCGCGCGCGATCGCCCGCGGCAAGGGGCGATCCGCCCTCGCTCTTTCTCACGCCGCGGGCACCCCGAGGCCGACCTACTTGCTGCCGTCTCGCGCGTCGCCACCGATCGCATCCACCATGATCATGGTCCGGTCGAGCACGCCGCGTTCGTCAAAATAGGCGTTGAAGTGGGCTGGCATGTAGGCACCTGTATAAAGCCGGTAGGACCATACTTCGCGCTTCATGAGTGGGTAGAACTCGATGGGCTCACGCGGATGGCCAAAGCGCTCGGCAACATCCTTCTTGGTCCAGACCCCGGGGCGTGCCTCGTAAATCTCTTTCTCGGTCAGCATCTGCCGGAACCTTGTCAGCTTGCCGTTCACGTCGAAGTCTGCCGCGTAGACCTCGAAGCCGAGCGGCTGCTTGGAATAGATCCACCGAGTGGTGCCGTCAGCAAACTGGTAGGTTTCCGTGGGCGCTCCGAACGTATCGCGCACGTTACTCTGTGGGCCGCCGAGCAACCCCTCTGCGGTCTGGAGGGGCTGAAGGGCAGCGCAGGCGCCCAGCACAAGGATCGCCAATGTAGCGGTCACACAGGCGCACAGGCGATAACGCATGATCGTTCTCCAGTCAGTTGGCGGTTCCGCGCCAGTCCAGCATAGCGCACGCTGAGTCCAATAGGATGCTCATTCATCCGGACCTTCCGGGGAAAGATTTTTCTTATCTCATCGTCAAAAAAGATTCAATACTTCAGCGACCAAGGCTGACGTTAGAGTTCGGAGCATGAGGCAGATCGGAGGCCGTGCGGCTCCGATACGCTTGACGATGGCACCCGGCTGCGGGGGCGTATTCACACAAGATCATTGCGCTCGTAATCAGGCAAGTAGCAGCACGGTATTCTCACAGGCCAGGCCCGCAACCATCGCGCGTGGCGCTAGCCGTGGGCGTCAACCGTGGGGACCCGCCAGCCGGACCTGGCTCGCTGCCCGGGGGCCAATGCGCTGACGGTGGTGGACAGCTCCCTCCAGCAGTTCCGTGAGGAAGCGAGCCGCTGTTGATGGGATAGCTTCCTCACGGAACTGCTGGAGGAGGGTGTCACCATGTTGCGCGCACGAATTGCCCTGAGCCTTGCCATTGGCGTCGCCGCCATGCTCGCGCTGCCTGGCTGCACCTACTACGGCTATCCGGCGCCGGCGGGGGCGCCGGCCAGCTTCGACCGCTCGTTCTACGCGGCTGCCGATGCCATGCGCGACCAGGGCCTGGTGATCACCACGCAAGAGCCCTCAACCGGCATGCTGGTCGGCAGCCGGGACGGCGACACCGTCATGGCAAGCGTGCGCCAGCAGGGCGACGGCAGTGTGCGGGTGGAATTCAACGCGCCCAGTCCCCGCGACTCGGGGCTGCTGGAGCGCGTGTCGCGCAGCTATGACCGCCGCATGGGACGCTGAAGGGGCATTGAAGGGGCATTGAAGGGGCATTGAAGGGGCATTGAAGGGGCCGCAGGCCTAGTGCGGCAGGAAGAAGAAAGTGAGGGCCGGCAGGATCAATGCGATCGCCGACAGGAGCCGACGATGGACGCCTCCCCCACCTCATGGAGCCCGGCACGATGGACCAAAAAATTCAGCCAATCGAAGAAGGAACCGTCATGCGTGGTGCGCGGAAGATCGCGGGTCTGATGTTGTGCCTGCTACTGGGCGCGGGGAGCGCCGGGGCGGCGAACGTGGAAACCCATGCCGGGTTGTGCGATGCCTCGGCTGGCTTTGCGCTCGGCGCCAATCACTTCGTGGTGGTGGACAACGAGCACAACGTGCTGACCCTGTACCAGACCGGGCAGGCGCGGCCGGTTCGGGTCTTTCCGCTGCACGCCTTCCTCGGCACCGACGAGGACGACGATTCCGACCTCGAGGCCGCAGCGGTGGTGGGTGAGCGCGTCTACATCGTCTCCTCGCATGGGCGGACATCCGGGGGCAAGGAAAAGGGAAGGCGTCATCGATTCTTCGCGGTGGACATCGATCCGGCACGGCTGTCGGTATCGCCGGTGGGCAAGCCGTACAAAAAGCTGCAGCGAGATCTGCTGGCAACTCCGGCGCTGGACGATTTGCGGCTGAAGGCAGCCGCGAAGCTGCCGCCCGAGCAGCGTGACGGCTTCAATATCGAAGGGCTGGCCGCCACGGACAGCGGGCTGCTGATCGGGTTCCGCAATCCGCTGGTCGGCGGCAAGGCGATCCTCGTGCCGCTGGACAACCCCGCTGCCGTGATCCAGGGCAATGCCGCGCGCTTTGGCGCGCCGATCCTGATTGACCTCGGCGGCCGAGGCATTCGTGGTATCGAGCGGGTGGGCAAGGAATACGTGATCGCCGCCGGGCCGGTGGCCGACGATGGGACGTTTGCGCTGTACCGGTGGTCTGGCGCCAGCACGGAGGCGCCCGTGGCATTCGGTACGGACGCCATCGCCGGCATGAAGCCCGAGGCCGTGTTCGAGCTGCCGGGCACGACGGCTGTCCGCATCCTCAGTGACGACGGCGACGTGCGGCACGGCGAGCGCGTGTGCAAGGATGTGCCGGCCGCCCGCAAGCAATTCCGCAGCGTCGTCGTCACGCCATAGGCATCAGCCCGCCGCGCCGGTCGCCTGCAGTTCCCCCGAAAGCGGCCAGCACGGCCGACCCGAGGCGCCTGATCAGCACCGGAGAGCGCCACAGATCGAGGCTCACAAGAAAAAGCCCGCCGTGATCCACGGCGGGCATTCCTTGACAACGAATCCGGTGGCGACGCGCCGGGCTTACTCCAGCTTTGCCCCCGAGCGCTCGACGATGTCCTTCCACTTCTTGTAGTCCGACTGCACCAGCTCGGAGAACTCCTTGGTCGTCATCAGCCTGGCTTCCGCGCCTTGCTCCTGGATCGCGTGGATCATCGCCGGCGTGGCGAGGACCTTGTTCACTTCGGCATGGATGCGGTTGACCACCTCCGGGGGCGTCTTGGCCGGGGCGAACAGGCCGTACCAGGTGCTGACGTCCACCTGCTTGTAGCCGCTTTCCGCGACGGTGGGCACATCGGGCAGCGACGTGCTGCGCGTGGCCGAGGTCACGGCCAGCGCGCGCAGCTTGCCCGCCTTGACCTGCGCCAGCGCCGACGGCACCGATGCCACCATCAGGTCCACATTGCCGGCCAGCGCGTCCATCATCGCCGCATTGGAGCCCTTGTAGGGCACGTGCAGCAGCTTGATTCCCGCGGCTTGGCTGAAGATCTCGGCGGCCAGGTGGATGGTGGTGCCGTTGCCGGGCGAGCCATACTTGACCGCACCCGGCGCGCCGCGCGCGGCGGTCACCACGTCGGCCAGCGTCTTGAAGCGTGAATTGGCCGACGTGACGATCACGATCGGGGTGTAGGCGACATGGCTGATCGCCACCAGGTCGCGGTTCGGCACATAGTTGACAGACTTGTACAGCCACGGCGCGACCACCAGGTTGTCCTTCTGGCCCATGACCAGCTCGTAGCCGGTCGGCGCCGCCCGGACCGCCTCGGCAATGCCCAGCGTGCCGCCGGCGCCCGGCTTGTTGTCCGGCACGAAATTCCACTTGGTGGCCTGGCCGACCTGGGTTGCCACCAGGCGGGCCAGGATGTCGGTACCGCCGCCGGGCGGGAACGGGATCACCAGCCGGATCGGCTTGGTCGGAAAGCTGGCCGGGGTTTGCGCGTGCGCGCTCGTCAGTCCGCATGCCACCAGCAGGGCGGCAAAGAGGGCCTTCAACATCTTGTTTCTCCTCGATCGAAATCTTGCGGGGCGGACCCTGGCTTGCTGCCTGTGAACCTGGCGGATTGCGGCGGTGTCGGGCACTGGAACGGCCCGGAGCGGATGGCGGGGAACGTCTGGATGTGCGGTGGCGAGGCAAGCGCAGGGATCTCGGCCCTGGTCGCGAAACGACATTTTCGCATATTAGGTATGCGTTGGCCCGATATCGCCTTCGGGCACGGGCGCTGTCTTGTTGGCGCGCTCAGGCGGCCAGCGCGCGGCAGAGCGATTGCAGGTCGCTGAGGATCAGGTGAGGGCGCGCGCCGCCGCGTTGCCATTGCGCCGTGTGCGGGCCGTCCGGGCGCACCAGCCATGCGGCCTGCAGTCCCGCGCCGAGTGCGCCAACGACGTCGAGGTCGGGATCGTCGCCGACATGCAGCATCTGTTCCGGCGGTGTATCGACTGCCGCGGCGGCCGCGTGGAAGATCGCCGCCGCCGGCTTGGCCGTGCCGAACGTTGCGGCGCTGAGCGCCGCGCGGAAGAAGTGATGGCCGCCGGTGACCTTCAGGTCGGCGTTGCCGTTGGACACCGCCACCAGCGGGAAGCGTTCGCTGAGCCACGCCAGCGCGGGCAGCGCATCCTCGAAGAACTCGACCTGCTGCCGCGCGGCAAAGAACGCGTCGTACGCGTCTTCGGCCAGGCTGGCATCTTCTCCGGCCATCTCCAGCGCCAGCAGGATCGAGCCGAGACGCAGCGCGCGGTAGTCATGTGCGAGGTGCGGGTTCTCGCCTTCATAGCTGGCGCGCAATTCGCGCAGCACCGCGGGCGAGGTCAGCACCCCGGCCGTCTTCGGCGCGTGCCGCAGCAGCCAGGCCAGCAGCGTCGCCTCGGCGCGGGCCACGGCGGGGCCGAACGGCCACAGGGTGTCGTCGAGATCGAAGGAGATGGCGGAGACCTTGGGCAGGCGCATGGGGCGGGAACGCTGCAGATTGGCGCGGGGGGTGGGGTTTGGTAGCTTACCACCGCGCAGGCCCGGTTTTCGGGTCGCCAGCATGGAGCGCCGATGTGCCGATCGCGCCATAAAGTCGCGCAGGCCGCTTGTTGTGGCTAGAATCCGCCAAACGATCCACGATCTCGCATCGAAACGATGATCCGTCTCGTCCTGATCCTGCTGGGGTTCGACTACCTCCGCCAGCGCGCGCGCGGCATGTTCTGGCTCGGCGTCGGCTTCCTCGCCGCCGGCGTGGTGCTGTTCATCGACGGCCTGGACAGCGCGCATTTCTTCCCGCTGGAATGGTTCGCCGGCCTGCTTCTGGTGGGCGGGCTGGGCACGGTGGTCGTCGCCATGGTGGGCGCCGGCGGGCTGCGGGCCATGAGGCTGTTCAAGGGCCTGGCATTGGTGGTGGCGGCGTCGCTGGTGCTGGCGGGGCACCATCACGGGCATTTCTGGCTGTCGATGATCTTCGGCACGCTGTTCCTGGCCGACGGACTGCTGCAATGCGTGTCGGCGTCGGTCGTGCGTTTTCCGCGCTGGCGCTGGGCCGTCGGCACCGGCGTGCTGGAGGTGCTGATCGCGATCTTCTTCTACCAGCCGTATCCGACCAACTACCAGGGCACGGTGCCTTATGCGCTGTCGCTATGGCTGTTGTTTGGCGGCTGGAGCATGGTCATGCTTGCGTATCGGGCCATCCGCGTGCCGGAGAGCGCCACGATAGAAAGCCTGATGCACGGGCCGCGCCGGCGCAGCGGGGACCAAGGCAAGGACCAAAGAGGGGGCCAAAGCGGGGACGCTACGGGCCAAGGTGGTTCTCACTGGACGGACGTATCGCATGCGTCAACGAAGACGGTCACCAAGACGCTGCTGTTCGCGCAGGCCGAGCACGCGGCGCACCTGCCCGATGAAGGCGTCCCGGGGCTGACGGTACATGTCTGGACGCCATCCGGTTCCGTGCAGCAGCCGCTTCGGCGCCGGCCGGTGTTCGACCGCTATATTGCCGCCGTGGACGCCAACGGTGCCATCTGGACCGGCCATACTGCGCTGGAGGCGCCCGAAGGTGTCTATATCAGTTTCGATCCGGCCGCGCCGCTCAGCCGCACGCCGGAAAGCGTCACGCAGGCGCTGCGTGCGACCACCGACAACGATGTGCCGGGCGTGTTCGAGCCCGATTACGCGACCGAGGCGTCGCGGCGCGGCGACTCCACCGTGCGCGTGCACCTGCGCAACTACGATGCGGCACGCCTGCAGCGCTTCTGGCATGCGTGGCGTGCCGATACTACCTACAACCTGACCTATCGGAACTGCGCCGTCAGCGTGGCGCGTGCGCTCGAAGCCGCCGTGGAAGGCGCGCTCATGCGCAGGCGCGGACAACGGCACTCGTGGGCGCTGCTGCTGCAGACGCTGTGCATGCCGGAGCTATGGCTCGCCGCGCAGATCCGCAAGCGCGGCAAGACTATGGCGTGGACGCCGGGGCTGGTGCGCGACTATGCGCGTGCGCTGAGCTTGCTGGTCGATCCTCATGCGCACCCGCATGCGCACCCGCGCCGGTTCTGGCGGCTCGGCATCGCTGCAATGAACCGCTGGCGTCGCCAGCGGCGGCAATGGCGTGCAGACGATAACCAAGTGCATGCGGAATAGGCCGCGTACGCCCGCTGCGACCGTTCGCGCATGCGTGGCTGGAAGGCGATGAGGTAAGAAGCGTGTTCTAACATCTCTGTTCCCGCGCTCCGGCTGGAGTGGCGCGGGGCGAACTTCTGCGCGGCCCGGGTGTCGTTAGTGCCATAGCCGCGCAACCCGCAATGAACAGGACGACGCATGAATCTTGACTTCCTCCTCGATCATCCCTGGTTCGGCACATGGACCGCCGCGCTGGTCGCCGTCATCGTCGCGCTGACCGCGCATCGCCTTGGCGGCCTGCTGCTGTTGCGCATGACCCGCGCCGCGCCGGTGCTGCATGCCATCGTGATCAAGTCGCGCGCGCCGGCCAAGGCGGTGCTGCCGCTGCTGGCGTTGCAGACCGTATGGCAAGCGGCGCCGGACGACCTGCGCTGGATCGACAACGTGCGGCACCTCAACGGTCTGCTGATGATCATCGCCACGACCTGGCTGGCGGCGCGCATCATCGCTGGTTTTGCGCAGGGTGTGCTCGAACGTCACCCGGTCGATGTGGCGGACAACATGGGCGCGCGGCGTATCCATACGCAGACGCGGGTGCTGTCGCGCATCGCCATGTCGCTGGTGATCGTGATTGGCGCGTCGATGGTGCTGATGACCTTCCCCGGTGCGCGGCAGGTCGGCGCCAGCCTGCTGGCCTCGGCGGGCGTGGTCGGCCTGATCGCGGGCTTTGCCGCCAAGCCGGTGTTCAGCAACCTGATTGCCGGCTTGCAGTTGGCGCTGACCCAGCCGATCCGGCTGGACGATGTGCTGATCGTCGAGGGCGAGTGGGGCCGCGTGGAGGAGATCACTGGCACTTACGTGGTGCTGCGTATCTGGGATGATCGCCGCCTCATCATTCCGCTGCAGTATTTCATCGAGAAGCCGTTCCAGAACTGGACCCGCAGCAGCGCGGAGCTGTTGGGCTCGGTGTTCTTCCACGTGGACTACGGCATGCCGCTGGCACCGCTGCGCAAAGAGCTGGAGCGTATCGTCCATGCCGCGCCCGAGTGGGACCGGCGCTTCTTCAACCTGGTGGTGACGGATGCCACCGAGCGCACCATGCAGCTGCGCGTGCTGTGCACCGCGGCGTCATCCGGCCTGGCGTGGGACCTGCGCTGTGTCGTGCGCGAAGGGCTGATCGACTTCATGCAGCGCGAGTATCCGCAGTTCTTGCCCCGGCTTCGCATTGAAGGGGAGGGTGAGGGCAAGGGCGATGCCGCGTCGCGCGGCGCCGCCGTGCACGTAGCGTGAAGCTGTGTGCCCGGCATCGCCCCTTGTCAGGCGAATCAGAAATCTACCTTCTCTCCCGGCTGTGGCACGATCACGCGCGTGGCCGCGCCGGCGCCCAGCGCGGCGGTGAATTCTTCCGGCGTGCCGCGCAGCTGCGGTGAAGTCTGGTAGTGGATCGGGATCGCAAAGCGCGGCCGGATCATGTCGCGCACCGCGATCGCCGCGTCCTGCGGACCCATGGTGAAGTGGTCGCCGATCGGGATCAGCACCAGGTCGGGCCGGTAGCGGTCGCCGATCAGCCGCATGTCGCCGAACAGGCCGGTATCGCCCATGTGCCAGACGCGGAAGCCGTTCTCCATCTCGATGATGTAGCCAACCGGTTCGCCACCGTAGTGGGTTTCGTCCTTGCCGGTGGTCGGGTTCTTCATCACCAGTTCGGATGCGTGCTCGGCATGCACCGCGGTGATCTTCGGCCCGGTCGGCCCGAACGGCATCACGGTGCCGCTCTTGCCGAATCGCTGCACCAGCGCGGCCGGGGCCATGCCGAGGCTGATCAGTGCCGAGCCCATGCCGCCTGCGTTGTAAATCGGCGCGTTGTTGAGCTGCGCGAGCGCCGGGGCGTCGCCGAGGTGGTCGTTATGCGCGTGCGTCACCAGGATCAGGTCGACCTTGCCGAGCGAGGACAACTGCTTGAAGCCGGCAGGCGTCTTCGGGTTGGTGGTCAGCCACGGGTCGATGACGATGACCTTGCCGCCGGGCGAGGTGATGCGGATCGCTGCCTGGCCCAGCCACAGGACTTCAGTCTTGCCGGCGGCGGCAGCGGTGGTGGCCGTGGGCGCCTGCGTGACCGCGGTGGGTGTCGGCGCAGGCGTGCCGCAGGCGGCGAGCGTGGCAACGGTGGCGCTGAGTACGACTGCGCGGAATCTGATCATGGTCATTCCTTCCGTGGCTGAGTCATGGATCGAACCGTTCCACCCTGGGGTGTGCAGTGCCGCTGCTGCATCGGTGCCGCTAGCGCGGCGCACGGCACGCGAGTGCGGGGCGCGTGTTGCAGTATCGGCACGGGGGTGATGCGTGTCAATGTGGCATGGCCCTGCCTCTGCCGCCGCAGCCCGACTCAGCGCACAAAGACGCCCAGCCCTTCGTGATCGTAGTACTCCAGCCATACGCGGTCGCTGGCAAAGGCCGCCCTGGAGATCGTGCCGGGGGCGGCGTTCTCGTTATGGAGCGTGAATGTAAAGACATCTCCGTCCCAGTGCGTCAGCGGCAAGACCAGAGGCTTCGCGCCCAGCGTCATCACCAGCGCGCCGGCCTGTTCGGCGACCAGCAGCGGGCCGTAATAGTCGTTGCGATAGGTGCCGGCATAGGTGGACAGCGCTCGCGCGGGCAATGGGCTTGCAGGTGGCGACTGCCCGACCAGCCTGCCTTCGGGCTGCAGCAAGGGCGCGAAGGCGTCGGCAAAGATCGCGCCCCAGTCGCGGCGGAAGGCGCCGTACTGGACCAGGTCGAAGAACTGCGCATTCAGCGTTTCGGGGATGCCGATGGGGTAGCCGTTGGTCAGGGTGACAATGGCCAGGTTCAGCGACGGCACCGCGGTAAAGCTGGTTGCCGCCCCCACCGCGAACCCGCCGGAATGGTTGTAGTTGGTCAGCCCCAGCTCGGTCGTGCCGACATTGAAGCCGTAACCGTAGTAACTGGCGGGGCGGCCCTGGACGGGCGGGCCGCTCTGCATCTGCTGGGACAGCGCGGGAGCGAGCGCCGCGGCGTCGACGATGCGCTGGCCGGCGAACTCGCCCTTGGCCAGCACCATGATCAGCCATTTCGCCAGGTCGTTGACCGAGGCGCTGACGCCGCCCGCAGGCGATTGCGCATCGGGCATGGTGCCCATGCCCTGCACCCAGCTGTCGTTGACCTTGACGTGGCCGAGCGCGCGGTTGTCGCGCGCGGCAAAGTCGGCGTAGCGCGAGCTGGTGCGGGTCATGCCCAGCGGCTGGTAGATGGCCTGCTCGGACAGCGTGGCCCAGTCGATGCCGGCGGCATTCGCCACCGCCTCGGCCGCGGCGGTCATGCCGAAGTTGGTGTACTCGTAGACCGCGCGCAGCGGATGCAGCGGCAGGAAGCGCAGGCGCGTCAGCACTTCGCGGCGGTCGTAGCCCATGTCTTCGAGCCGGTCGCCGGCGTGGTCGGGCAGGCCGGAACGATGCGCATAGAGGTCGCCGATGGTGACGGCTTCAGTCGTTTCCGCATCGGACAGCGCGAACCATGGCAGGTGCTGGATGACCGGGGTGTCCCAGCCGATGCTGCCGCGCCCCACTTGCCGCGCCACTACCGTGGCACCGATGGACTTTGACACCGAGGCCAGCTGGAACACGGTGTCGGCGTTGACCGATGCGGGATCGGTCACCAATCGACGGCCAAAGCCCCTGGCGTAAACGGTTTGATTGCCGCGCACCACTGCGATGGCCATGCCGGGCACGCCCGAGCTTGCCATCAGGTTGGTGGCCAGTGTATCGACCTGGGCGATGGCGTCGGTGATCTGCGCTTCGGGCACCGGATCCGGCGGCGGCGCCGGATCGTCATCGCCGCCGCAGGCGGGAAGGGCCGGAACGAGCAGGCCGCTCAGCGCGGCTCCCAGGAAACGGCGACGCTTTTGCAGTTTGGCCACGACAGCTCTCCCGACGGCGGCGCGAGGGCGCCTTTGGGATTTACTGTAGGCGATGGGCGCGGGCAGTGAATGCGAAGCGTCTCATGTACGCATTGGCGGCAGGGCGGGAAACTGGATGCCTCACCGAGGGGTTCGGTGAGCGGGCGTGACAACCCGAAGGAAGCAACCGACGTTGGCAACAATCGCGCGAGCAAGCCGTATCCACGGCGGGCCGGGCGGGGCAGCCGCATGGCTGGCCGGTTTTGCGTCGGTTCACCGGTTGTCACCCCCGCTGTCAGGCCCGCCACCTCCATTGCAGACCCCAAGGCTGGTGGGCAGTCTCTAGTCGGAGAAAAGCAAAATGCAAATGCGCACCTATAACGCGGAAGTTCTGAACATCGTCCCGCCTGGCGCCGTGGAAGCGCTCGAGCGAATCAGCGCCGGGCTGAGCGCGATCCTTTCGTTGCTTGAAATTGAAAGCGAGCGCTCCGAATCCTGTCATGCCATGCATTCCCTGCTTGCGATGGTCAAGCAGCAGTTGGATGAAACGACGGGAGAGTTCTGCCCGGCGGATTGATTGGCCGGTTTGGAGAAACAAAAATTAGGCTGCTGACAAAGTCAAAGGCTGCGAATGTTGTCTCCCCTCTCCCATTTATGGGAGAGGGGCGGGGGAGAGGGCAGGAGTTGCCACGAAGTGATGCGCCACGGTGCTTGGCATGCGCCTGCCCTCTCCCCCGGCCCCTCTCCCGCAAGCGGGAGAGGGGAGCAAACAACCATTCTCGCTTTGAAACCTTGGTGCCCAGGGGAGGACTCGGTCACGCCAGCGCGACCCCGGCTGCGCTTGCAAGCGCAGCCCTTCTCGTCCTCCCGAAAAGCGCTCAAGCGCTTTTCTTCCTGGGCGGAAATGAAGAAGGCCTGCTTGCGCAGGCCTTCTTTGAATGCTGGTGCCCAGGAGAGGACTCGAACCTCCACAGTGTTGCCACCGCTAGGACCTGAACCTAGTGCGTCTACCAATTCCGCCACCTGGGCAAGGTGAGCGCCGCATTCTACCGAAGGCGACGGAATTTGCAAGCACGAGTTTGCAGTGGCCAGGCGCGTCCGGTCAGAACGACGGCACCATCGCCCCCTTGAACTGGGTCTTCATGAACTGGCGCACGTCTTCCGACTGGTACGCAGCGACCAGCTTCTTGACCCATGGCTTGTCCTTGTCCTGCGTGCGCACCACGATGATGTTGGCGTACGGGCTGTGGATGTCTTCCAGTGCGATGGCATCCTTGGTCGGCTGCAGGCCGGCGGCCAGGGCGTAGTTGGTGTTGATCACGGCGGCGCCGACATCGGGCAGCGCGCGCGCCAGTTGCGCAGCGTCCAGTTCCACGATCTTCAGCTTCCTTGGATTCTCGGCCACGTCCAGCGGCGTGGCGTTGTTGCCATTGGTGCCGGCACCGGCCTTGAGCTTGATCAGGCCCTGCGACTGCAGCAGCAGCAGCGCGCGGTTTTCATTGGACGGGTCGTTGGGCACCGCCACCTTGGCGCCCTGCGGCAGGTCCTTGGGCGACTTCAGGTTCTTCGAGTAAATGCCCAGCGGCGAGATATAGGTATAGCCGACGCTCTGCATCTTGTAGCCACGCTGCTTGACCTGGCTGTCCAGGTAGGGCTGGTGCTGGAAGCTGTTGGCATCCAGGTCGCCGGCATCCAGCGCGGCGTTCGGCTGCACGTAGTCGTTGAATTCCACGACCTTGACGTTCAGGCCGTTGCGCTTGGCAACCTTCTGGACGACTTGCCAGACTTCGGCGTCCGGACCACTGACGGTGCCGACGCGGATGGTCTGTTCCTGGGCCGAGGCGCTGCCGGCGGCGATAAGGCCGATTGCGGAGACGGCAACCGCCAGGCGCTTGATAAGGGAGGTGCTGCGCATAGAGTTCTGTGGTCTTTTGATTATGTGGCGAGTGAGACAGTTGGGCCGTGGCAGGGATCGCCTGCGCAGGCGAGGCCACAGATTAACGCAATTGCGTAAAAACTGCGCAGCAGGAACAGATCTGGCGTCTATTTCTTTTTCATATGCTTATGACACCCTGTCGACCTGAATTGATGGCATAAATTGCTGCCTCATTCTTTAGTCGGCGAAGCACTCGCGCAAGACGCGAAGGGTTTCCTTCAGCGTGTTTTCATTCAACTCGCCGGCGCGCTTGAGCAGTCGGGATTTGTCGACGGCACGGATCTGGTCCAGCAGAATCAACCCGTGTCTGCGCTGGAATGTCACGCCGACACGGAAGGGTGCCGGCCGGCTGCCAGAAGTCATGGGTGCCACGGTGACCGTCCGGAGGTAGTCATGCATCTCCGGCGGCGAGACGACTACGCACGGGCGCGTCTTCATGATTTCGCTGCCAGCAGCGGGGTCAAGTGCGACGAGCCAGATCTCGCCCCGCACTACCATTTCAACTCCGCGTCATCCGCGTTGGGAAAATCGCCCAGGACCAGCACATCGTCGCCGGCTTCGGCAATGGCGCGGCTGGCATCGGCCCAGCCTTCGCGCGGCGTATTCTTCGGGCGCCGGATCACCAGCGCGTCGTTCACGATATCCATTTCCACTTCGCCCTCCAGACCCAATTGCGCCAGCATTGCCTTGGGGATCAGGATCCCCTGCGAGTTGCCCATTTTTCGGATCGTCGCTTTCATTGCCTGTCCTTGTCGCTATCGCCACGGCGATGAGTCGCACAATGTTATAACGTCGCCGGGTTCAAGGACAGGGGCTGGGCGAAGCCCGACAGGAAATGTGACATCCTGGTCCGGTCTCGGACAGGAGAATTTTCCGAAACGCAGCAGGCCGCTCAGCCCGCTACCGTCGCATACCCTTCACCCCTCCACTCAACAAAACAAAGCCCATGCCCAAACGGATCCGACAGCGTGGCCTGCCTGCCCCATTCGAAATCCTGCGGCCAGTCTTCGATCTCGGCGCCCGCTTCCAGCGCCCGTTCGATCGCGGCTTCCAGGTTGGCCACGACAAAATCGAGATGCACCGGCGTCCAGTGCCGCCGGTAGTCGCGCCGGGTATCCGAACGACTGGTAGGACGGGTGCCAGCGGGTTTGGCGAGCAGGTAAATCGGCGTGTTGCCGCCCAGCATTTCGGCGACGCTGCCATCGAACAGGCGGCGCTGCAGTTTCAGCCCCAGGCCTTGCTCGTAAAAGGCGATGCCGCGCGCGAGGTCGTCGACATCGATATTGATCAGCAACTCCATGACAGCCTCCTTGCGGCGTTCTGTGTGAGAGCGGCCGCATTGTGCGCCGGCCCTCCTGACAACTGCTGTCAGGAGTGATGTTTCAGCCGGCCGCTGGTGGCGTGCCGATACGCGTGTGGCGCGCCAGGCATGCGCGGTACTCCAGTCAACGTGATGGTCGGTCGATATCCGGTGTAAGGGCTGTCTCGGCAATGTTGCACCGCGCAGACAAAAACGTCTCCCGAACACGCGGAGACTTCATAATATCGACTTACTGAAGATAGGGAGAAAGAAGTTGCGTTTCGAGCACTTGGTGGAAATCAACGATCCAGGCAACCCCCAGCTGGATCCGCTGACACCTGACCAGCTTTGGCAAGGCCTGGTGTTGCGCGCCGAGTCGCCCGAACTGTTCGTGCTGGGTCTGGACAGCGCCGAAGTGGTGGCACGGGGTGACAACTGGATCGACCGCGTGCTGCATTTCGGGCAAGCGTCCATCCAGGACCGCGTCGTGTTCGAGCCGCGCCGCCAGGTGCGCTATGAAACCGCCGCCACTGCCGAGCATGCCGGCGGCACGCTGACCATGGTGATCGAGATCCCCGGCCCGGGCGCGCTGCTGCTGCGCTTCATCTACGACACCACCATGCCGGCCGTCGATGCCAGCGGCGACGACCGCTACGCCGAGATCGTCAAGTCCGCCTATCACGAGGCCGACATCGACACCGTCCGCAAGATCCGCGAGATCGCCGACACCGGGCGGCTGGGGTGAGCGAGGGCCCCGTCGCGCCGGAGACGTCCGGCAAGCAGCCGGGCGGGCCGACCCGGGCGGCGCTGCGTGAGCGCTACGGCGACCGCCTGCGCTGGCTGGTGCTGATGACACTGATGCTAGGCACGGTCTCGTCGATCGTCTCGTCCACCATCATCAACGTTGCCATCCCCGACCTTAGCCGGCACTTCGTGCTGGGGCAGGAGCGCGCGCAATGGGTCGCGGCCAGCTTCATGATCGCGATGACGCTGTCGATGCTGCTGACGCCGTGGCTGCTCAACCGCTACGGCCTGCGCCGCACCTTCCTGGGGTCGCTGCTGCTGCTGGGCGTGGGCGGACTGTTCGGGGGGTTCTCGCCGACCTACGGCGTGATGATCGCCATGCGCGTGGCCGAAGGCGCCGCCGCCGGCATCATGCAGCCGCTGCCCAATATCCTGATCCTGCGCGTATTCGAGGAGCGCGAGCAGGGCAAGGCCATCAGCATGTTCGGCTTCGGCGTGGTGCTGGCGCCGGCGCTGGGGCCCAGCCTGGGCGGCTTCCTGGTCGAGGCGTTCGGCTGGCGCTCGATCTTTTTCGTGGTGGTGCCGCTGACGCTGCTCGGCGCGTTCATGGCGCGGCGCTTCATGGCGGTGGATTCGATCATGATGGGCGAGCGCGAGCCGCTGGACTGGCGCGGCCTGGTGCTGGCCGGCGTGGCTACCGTGAGCCTGCTCAACGGCGTGGTCGAGATGCGCGAAAGCGTGGCTGCGGGCATGGCCCTGGCCGGCTTCGGCGTGCTGATGCTGGCGGCGTTCGTGCTGTGGCAGTTGCGCGCGCCCCATCCGCTGATGAACATGCGGCTGTACAGCTACCGGCAGTTTGCGGCGGGCGCGGTGGTGGCATTCATCTATGGTGCGGGCCTGTTCGGCTCGACCTACCTGCTGCCGGTCTACATGCAGATGGCGCTGGAATACACGCCCTCGCGCGCAGGCCTGGTGCTGCTGCCGGCGGGTGTGATGCTGGCCCTGACGATTGCCGTGGCCGGCCGCTTCACCCACCGCATCGCGCCGCATGTCCAGGTGTCGTTCGGGCTGGCGCTGCTGGCGCTGTCGTTCCTGCTGATGGCGCTGGGGTCGCGCTCCACGCCGTATCTGCTGCTGGTGGCGCTGGCGGTGCTGGGTCGGATCGGGCTCGGCTGCATTTTGCCGTCGCTGACGCTGGGGTCGATGCGGGGCGTGGATTTCTCGCTGATCGCGCAGGGATCGAGCTGCATCAACTTTATCCGGCAGCTGGGTGGCGCGATCGGCGTGAGCCTGGCCGGGGTGGGGTTGCAGTGGCGCCTGGCTCAGCACGGCGCGGTGCTGGGCCAGGCCGGCGACGCCGCACTGCAGGCGGCGCGCATCCGCGCCTTCGACGAGACTTTCCTGGCGGTCGGGGTGGTGATCGCCAGTGCGATCTTCGCGGCCTGGCGTATCCGGCCAAGGCCGGTGCCGGCGGGCTAGGGCCGCCGGCTTGGCTGGCGGCGGGGCTTAGCTGGCCGCGCCGCTGCGCAGTTCTTCCACCAGCGCGATGTACTGGTCCATCGCCTGCTCGCGCGCGGTGCCGCGCAGCGCTTCCCAGGCTTCGAACTTGTAGCGGCCGACAAAGTCGGTCATGCCCGGCTTGTTGCCGTGGGCATCGCCTTCGCTGCCTTGCTTGAACAGTGCGTACAGGCGCAGCAGGGTCATGTTGCTGGGGCGCTCGCTCATTTGCTTGACGTCGATCTGGGCCTGGTCGAAGCGTGTCTGCAGGTCGCTCATGGGTTTCTCCGTGGGGGTGTGTGAAAGTGCAGCCGATGATAGCCGCGCCAGTACGCCAGACCGCGCGTCTAAAACCGAAGAAGCCCTCGGTTCCGGGCGCCAGCGGCTACAATCGCGCCATGTCCTGGATTCTTGCTGTTGAAACTTCTACGGAGTGGTGTTCGGTCGCGGTCGGACGTGCCGTGGCCGGCGCCGGCATCGAGTGCCTGGTGCGCCATGAGCACACCGGTGCACGCTCCTCCGCACGCGTGCTGCCCGCCGCAGGCGAGTTGCTGGCCGAGGCGGGCATCGCACTGGCCGATTGCGCCGCGATCGCCTTCGGCGCCGGTCCCGGTTCGTTTACCGGCCTGCGTACCGCCTGTGGCGTGGCGCAAGGGCTGGCTTTCGGAGCCGGGCTGCCGGTGGTGCCGGTCAATACCTTGCTGGTTTGCGCCGAGCGCGTGCGCGCCGCCGAGCCGGCGCTGCCCGCGGACACCGCGGTGCTGGTCGCGCTTGACGCACGGATGGACGAGGCCTATGCCGGCGCCTTCGGCTGGGATGCCGCCGCACAGGAGTGGGCCGAGCGCACGCCGATGCAGGTCGGCGCGCCGGAAACCGTGCGGTTGCCCGACGGCGAATTCTGGCTGGCAGGCAATGCCGCCACGGTCTTCGGCGAACGCCTCGCCGGCCTGGCGCGCGCGCAACGCGTGCTGCCGGAGGCCATGCCCCATGCGCAGCCGATGGTCGCCATCGCACTGCGCGCGCTGGCGCGTGGCGAGGCCATTGATGCCGACCGCGCCATGCCGATCTACCTGCGCGACAAGGTGGCGCAAACCATCGCCGAACGCGAAGCCGCAGCCGCCGCGCGCGCCGCGGCCACGGCCGGGAGCGCATCGTGAGCGCCGCCTATCCGCTGGAAGAGCGTGCCGAATGGCCGGCAGTGCCTGCCATGCCGCCGCTACCCCCGGGCTTTGCGCTGGGCCGGATGAGCGCGCTCGACCTGGAGGCGGTAGCCGGTATCGAGGCGCGCGCCTACAGCCATCCGTGGACGCGCGGCAATTTCGAGAACTCGGTCAAGGCCGGGCATCTCGGCCTGACGCTGCGCGATCCCGCCGGCACACTGGTCGCCTATGCGGTGCTGATGGCGGTGGTCGACGAAATGCACCTGCTCAATATCACCGTCGACCCGCTGCGCCAGCGCCAGGGATTGGGTCGGCTGATGCTGTCGATTGCGCTGGCGACCGCGCACGCGCATCGCATCCATACCATGCTGCTGGAGGTGCGCCCGTCCAATACTGGCGCGATCACGCTGTACCACGCCGCCGGGTTTGCCGAGATCGGCCGCCGCAAGGGCTATTACCCGGCGGCGGGCCGAACCCGCGAAGACGCGCTGGTGCTGCGCCGGAACTGGCTTGACGAGGTGGCCGGGGAACGCGGCGAGGGCAGGGAAGCCGGGGAGGGCCGCGCATGAGCCGCCGCGCGCGATTCCTCGAAGCACTGGGCATCACGGCCGAGTGGGTGCCGCGGACACGCAGTGACGCGCCGCTGGCGGAAAAGGTGTCCGAAGCCGTTGCGGTTGCTGAGCCCGTTGCCGAGCCTCTTATTGAGCCTCTTACTGAGCCTCTTACTGAGCCTATTACGCCCGCTATTGAGGCCATTGCCGAGCCCGTCACCGTGGCCGCGCAGGCTGCTGCGCCTGTCGTGGAAGCCGCGCCGGCGATCGAAACGGCCATCCCGGTGGTGCCTGCCGCCCCTGTGGCGGCGCCTGTCTCGCGTGCACCAGCCGAGCGCTCGCTGGTGCCGGCCGGCCCCGAGCCCGACTCGGCGCAGGCCGGGCGCGAAGCTGCCATCGCCGGCATGGCATGGCCCGCGCTGGATGCCGCCGTGGCCGGCTGCACCGCTTGCGGACTGTGCCAGTCCCGCACCAATACTGTCTTCGGCGTCGGCGACCGGCAAGCGGAATGGATGCTGGTCGGCGAGGCCCCGGGCGAGAACGAAGACCTGCAAGGCGAGCCCTTTGTCGGCCAGGCCGGCAAGCTGCTCGACAACATGCTGGGCTCGCTCGGCCTGGCGCGCGGGCGCAACGTCTTTATCGCCAACGTGCTCAAGTGCCGCCCGCCGGGCAACCGCAATCCCGAGCCGGCCGAGGTGGCGCAGTGCGAGCCATTCCTGCGCCGCCAGATCGCGCTGGTGCGCCCCAGGGTGATCGTGGTGCTGGGCCGCTTCGCCGCGCAGTCGCTGCTGCGCACCAGCACGCCGATCGGCAAGCTGCGCGGCACCGTGCATACCTATGAAGGCATTCCCGTGGTGGTGACCTACCACCCGGCCTACCTGCTGCGCACGCTGACCGACAAGGCGCGCGCATGGGAAGACCTGTGCCTGGCCCGTGAGGTACATGATCGTGCGGGAGCTGGGGCCTGACCTCTCGCTGCATCGCGGCGGCGACGGCAACCTGCCGCCGGAGCCGCCGCTGTGGCGCCGCGCCTTGTCGCCGCGCACGCGCGACCTGGCCTGGACCACGCTGTCGCCGCCGCTGCTGTCCGCGGTAGCGGGCGCCGCTGCGGCGCACTGGCCTGCCGGTACGCTGGCGGCGTGGCAGCACTGGCTGGAAGCCGCCGACCCGGCGGCGCTGCCAGCCACCATCGACGAGCTGGCCGGCGGCCATGCCGCCTTTCCTTCTGATCCCGCTTCCGGCCCGCCCGCCGCCGCGCAGCAAGCGCAGGACCCCGCCAGCCGCAGCCTGCGGCTGGGGCGCCATGCGGAACGGCTGCTGCATTTCGCGCTGCGCCAGATGGAGGGGCTGACGCTGCTGGCGGCCAATGTCCCCGTACGCCGCGCCGGCGCGCATGGCATCCGCACGCTGGGCGAGCTGGACTTCGTCTGGCGCGAGCAGGCCTCCGGCGACGTGGTCCATTGGGAAATGGCCGCCAAGTTCTACCTGATGGTCGGCGCCGTTGCGGCGCCGACCCTGCACGATTTCGTCGGGCCGAACATGGTCGACCGGCTGGGCGACAAGCTCGGGCATGTGGTCGGGCGCCAGCTGCCGCTGGGACGCACGCCGGAAGCGCGCGCGCTGCTCGGCCATGTCGTCGACCGCAGCGAGGTTTACCTGCTCGGCTGGCTGTTCTACCGGGACGGGCAGGTGCCAGCGGGACTTGACCGGTTGGGCATTGCCCCGGACCACCTGCAAGGCTGGTGGTCGACGCTGGACGGCTGGCGTGCGCGCGCGGCGGCGCGGCCTGGCTTGCGCTGGTGCCGGCTGCCGCGTTCGGGATGGTTGTCGGGGGCGCTGGTGCCTGCCAGCGGCACGGAGGAGGTCGATGCACTGTACGCCACGCTGGCGCAGCGCTTCGCCGATCCGCGCCACGACCACGGCTGGCGCCGCGAAGCGCCGGTGATGCTGTGCGAGCTGGAGCCGGCCGGCCACGGCTGGTGGCGCGAATGCTCGCGCGGGTTCGTGGTGCCGCCGGGATGGGAGGCGCGGGCCATGGCGCGGGCGGCGGAGCCGCCGCGGCAGGGTGCGCAGGCGCTGGCCGACGGACCCTGAACGGGGCGCCGGCCAGGGGAGGTCAGTGGTGCTTGTCCTCGCCGATCATCGCCAGCGAGTTGAAGGCGCGCACGTTGTACTTGTGCAGCTTGATCACCAGCATCATGGTCAGGCAGATGAGCAGGCCCAGCGCGATGATGACCACGCCGATCGGCACGTTCAGCTTGATCAGCAGCGCGTACAGGCACAGCATCAGCAGCACCGATACGTTTTCATTGAAGTTCTGCACCGCGATCGAGTGGCCCGCCGACAGCAGCACGTGCCCGCGGTGCTGCAGCAGCGCGTTCATCGGCACCACGAAGTAGCCCGACATCGCGCCCACCAGCATCAGGAACACATAGGCGATGGCCATGTACAGCGGCATGTGCAGGCCCAGGATGTGCAGCGTCACCTGGGGCATGGCGTCCTTGGTGTAGAAGGCCATGATCATCACGGTCACGCCCATCGCCACGCCGAAGGGCAGCACCGTCAGCGACTTGCGCAGCGGAATGCGCGCGGCGGCGGCGATCGCGCCCACGGCCACGCCGACGGCCACCACTGCCTGCAGCAGCGCGCCTTGCGACAGGTTCAGGCCCAGGGACTTCTCCGCCCACTTCAGCACGATGAACTGCAGCGTGGCGCCCACGCCCCAGAACAGCGTCGTCACCGCCAGGGAGATCTGGCCCAGCTTGTCGCGCCACAGCGCCAGGAAGCAGTCGCCGAACTCGGCGATCAGCTTGATCGGGTTCTTTTCCTGCTGCGGATAGCGGGCGCCGGTATCGGGAATGAACAGGTTGAACAGCGACGCGATCACGTAGAACAGCATGATCACGACCATTGCCGCTTCGGCCGCCGTGTCGATGCCGGTCTCGATAAAGGGCAGGTCGAGCCGCAGCAGGATGTCCGACACGTGCACGGAAATCAGCGCGCCTCCCGCAACGGTGCCCAGGATGATCGAGCCCACGGTCAGCCCCTCGATCCAGCCGTTGGCCAGCACCAGCTTCTCAGGCGGCAGCAGTTCGGTCAGGATGCCGTACTTGGCCGGCGAATAGGCCGCCGCGCCGAAGCCCACCACGCCATAGGCCAGCAGCGGGTGGAAGCCGAACATCATGATCGCGCAGCCGACCACCTTGATGGCATTGGTGATGAGCATCACCCGCCCCTTGGGCATCGAGTCGGCAAAGGCGCCGACGAAGGCGGCGAGGATGACGTAGGAGAGAACGAAGAACAGCTTGAGCAGCGGGGTCATCCACTGCGGGGAATGTAATTCGGTGAGAAGGGCGATGGCGGCGATCAGCAAGGCATTGTCGGCCAGCGACGAAAAAAATTGCGCGGCCATGATGGTGTAAAAACCCTTCTTCATGCTTTCGACTTTGTCTCCATCGCGGACTTCCGTCACGCCGGTCAGGGCAGCACCGGCTGGGGAGGCTAGGGTTTGCAGGGAACCTTGCGCCGCGGCCGTGTCGAATCGTCTCGGTTGCACTGCGCTGCGGCGTCGTCGTGCGGCTTGCCTGACAGTCATTGACATAATGCTTCGCTTTTAGAACATGGCCGGAGCGTCCGGCTTTATATCACGAAAACATGACATTCCCGAACCCCGGCAAGGTGCCTTTTTTACTGCAAATCGCCGCGCCGATTCCCTGATGACCCCCGGCAGCGGCCCCCGGATGTGTTCAAATAACGGCTGCGGTCCCGGCCAGAGGACCGGGTCTTCCCTGATCTGGTGCAACGGCTCGACCATATCGCCGCCAGGCGACATTCGCGTGACCTGGTGAACGCAAATACTCATGGCCGATCACCTTAGCGCGACCTGCGCGCAATATGAAGCACTCCGCACGCATCCACGTGCCATCACCCACTGGCAGGTGACGCTTGCGCCCTTGATATTGAGACAGAGCCGTCCTTCCATTTCCCGCAGTAGCGAGCGTAGCGTGCCCGATGCGCCACTGCGCCGCCCGAACGCTCGCTGCCCGATTTCCGAGATGTGACTCCATGCCAAGACCCATCCACGCCGTCATCCACCAGCCCGCGCTGGCCAACAACCTGGACATCGTCCGCCGCAGCGCGCCGAACTCGCGCATCTGGGCCGTGGTCAAGGCCAATGCCTACGGCCACGGCATCCGCCGCGTCTTTGCCGCGCTGCGCGGCACCGACGGCTTCGGCCTGCTGGACCTGAACGAAGCCGTGCTGCTGCGCGACCTGGGCTGGCAGGGCCCGATCCTGCTGCTGGAGGGCTTTTTCCAGCCGCAGGACATTGCCCTGATCGAGCAATACCGGTTGACCACCGCGATCCACTGCGACGAACAGTTGCGCATGCTGGAAAGCGCGCGTCCCAAGGGCCCGCTGGCGATCCAGCTCAAGCTGAACACCGGCATGAACCGGCTCGGCTTCCATCCGGCCCAGTACCGCGCCGCCTGGGAGCGCGCCCGCGCCATGCCCTGCGTGGGCAGTATCGTCCATATGACGCATTTTTCCGATGCGGATAGTCCCCGAGGCATCGCCCACCAGATCGCGGCCTTTGACGCCGCCACGGCCAACCTGCCGGGCGAGGCGAGCCTGTCGAACTCGGCCGCGGTGCTGTGGCATCCGCAGGCGCACCGCGCCTGGGTGCGTCCCGGCATCATCCTGTACGGCGCCTCGCCGACCGGCCGCGATGCCGATATCGCCGGCACCGGCCTGCAGCCGGCCATGTCGCTGCACAGCGAGCTGATCTCGGTGCAGGACCTGCAGCCGGGCGATACGGTCGGCTACGGCTCGCTGTTTACCACGGACCGGCCGATGCGCATCGGCGTGGTCGCCTGCGGCTATGCCGACGGCTACCCGCGCCATGCCTCCGGCTGGGGCGAGCAGCACGCGCCGGTGCTGGTCGACGGCGTGCGCACCGAACTGGTCGGCCGCGTGTCGATGGACATGCTGTGCGTGGACCTGACGCCGTGCCCGAAGGCGCGCGTCGGCAGCCCGGTGACGCTGTGGGGCCAGGGCTTGCCGATCGACGAGGTGGCACAGGCCAGCGGCACGGTCGGCTACGAGCTGATGTGCGCGCTGGCGCCGCGCGTGCCGGCCACGGTGGCGACCATCACGGCATCCGACAGCGCGGCGCCGGCCGTGGTGTAAAGGGTTGCAAACGAGACCTGGCGGCAGCGGCTGCCGCCGGCTAGTGTGAGGGCCGGGCCACTTCTGCGCCCGGCCTGTTCTTTCCCGCAAGGATTTTCCGTTGGCCAAGACCAAGACCGTCTACACCTGTACCGAATGCGGCGGCACCGCGCCGCGCTGGGCCGGCCAGTGCCCGCATTGCCAGCAATGGAACACGCTGGTGGAAACGGTGGCCGAGACGGCCGCGTCCAAGCGCTTCCAGCCGCTGGCGGCATCGGCCATGGTGCGCAAGCTGTCCGAGATCGACGCCGCCGACGTGCCGCGCTTTTCCAGCGGCATCGACGAGTTCGACCGCGTGCTGGGCGGCGGGCTGGTGGCGGGCGGCGTGGTGCTGATCGGCGGCGATCCCGGCATCGGCAAGTCCACGCTGCTGCTGCAGGCGCTGGCCAACCTGGCCGGGCAGCGCCGCGTGCTCTATGTCAGCGGCGAAGAATCGGGCGCGCAGATCGCCTTGCGTGCGCAGCGACTGGGCGTGGAAAGCCCGGCGCTGGGGCTGCTCGCCGAAATCCAGCTCGAGAAGATCCAGGCCACGCTCGAAGCCGAGAAGCCGGAAGTGGCGGTGATCGACTCGATCCAGACGCTGTACTCGGAGTCCCTGACCTCGGCGCCGGGCTCGGTCGCGCAGGTGCGCGAGTGCGCGGCGCAGCTGACGCGCATCGCCAAGAGCAGCGGCATCACCATCATCCTGGTCGGCCACGTGACCAAGGAAGGCAGCCTGGCCGGGCCGCGCGTGCTGGAACATATCGTCGACACGGTGCTGTACTTCGAGGGCGATACGCATTCTTCGCACCGGCTGATCCGCGCATTCAAGAACCGCTTTGGCGCGGTCAACGAACTGGGCGTGTTCGCCATGACCGAGCGCGGGCTGCGCGGCATCAGCAACCCGTCGGCGCTGTTCCTGTCGCAGCATGAAGAGACCGTGCCCGGCTCCTGCGTGCTGGTGACGCAGGAGGGCACGCGCCCGCTGCTGGTGGAGATCCAGGCGCTGGTCGACACCGCCCACGTGCCCAACCCGCGCCGGCTGGCGGTGGGCCTGGAGCAGAACCGGCTGGCGCTGCTGCTGGCGGTGCTGCACCGGCACGCGGGCATTGCCTGCTTTGACCAGGATGTGTTCCTGAACGCGGTGGGCGGAGTGAAGATCACCGAGCCGGCCGCCGACCTGGCGGTGCTGCTGTCGATCCATTCGTCGATGCGCAACAAGCCGCTGCCGCGCGGGCTGGTGGTGTTTGGCGAAGTCGGCCTGGCCGGAGAAATCCGGCCCAGCCCGCGGGGCCAGGAGCGCCTGAAGGAAGCTGCCAAGCTGGGTTTCACGCTGGCCGTGATCCCCAAGGCCAACGCGCCCAAGCAGAAGATCGACGGCCTTGAAGTGATCGCGGTGGAGCGCATCGAGCAGGCGATCGATCGCGTGCGCCACCTGGACTGAGGCATGGACGTCGCCAGCTTGCTCGTCGAAACCCCGCGGCTGCGGCTGCGCCAGTGGCGCGATGCCGACTATGAACCATTCGCCGCGCTGAATGCCGATGCGGAGGTGATGCGCTATTTCCCCGCGCCGCTGACGCGGGCCGAAAGCGACGCGATGGCGGACCGTTGCCGGGCACTGATCGCTGGGCGCGGGTGGGGGCTGTGGGCCGTCGAGCGCAAGCTGGACGGCGCCTTTGCCGGCTTTGTCGGCTTGCACGTGCCGGTCGCCGCGCTGCCGTTCTCGCCTTGTGTCGAGATCGGCTGGCGCCTGGCACGCGAGGCGTGGGGCAGCGGCCTTGCCACCGAAGCGGCGCACGCTGCGCTGGCCTATGGCTTCGGCACGCTTGGGCTGGACGAGATCGTTTCCTTCACCACGCTGGACAACCGCCGCTCGCGCGCGGTGATGGAACGGCTGGGCATGTGCGAGGATGCGCCGGGGTTCGAGCATCCTGCGCTGCCGCCGGGGCATCCGCTGCGTCCTCATTGCCTGTATCGTTTGCCGCGCGCGGCGTGGCAAACGAGCGTGGCAGGCGGGCACGGTATAGTGCCCTGAGTCAATCCGCCACAGGGCAGGGGATGCGCAGCCGATGTGACGCCCGAGGCGGGTGCGGAAAAATCGGTAATAATGCGCAGCAATGCCGCGCCCCCGAACTGAAGACACCTGACGGCACCGTTTACCGGATCACCCTTTATCACCGCTATGCAAGCCAATTCCCGCGCCTATTTCCTGCTGATCGCCCTGGTTTCCTTTGGCCTGGTCGGCGTTGCGCTCTACCTGCAGTTTGAAAAGGGCTACCAGCCCTGTCCGCTTTGCGTGATGCAGCGCTTTGCGTTTGTCGGCATCGGCATCTTCGCGCTGCTTGCCGTGGTGGCGCAGAACACGCGTTCGTTGTGGCAGGGGCTGGGCATGCTGTCCGGCATCGCTGGCATTGCTGTAGCTGTTTACCATGTTTCGCTGCTGCTCGACCCCAAGGCGACCTGCGGCATCGATCCTCTGGAGAACTGGGTCAACGCGCTGCCGACCGCCAAGGTGCTGCCGCAGGTGTTCTATGCCGATGGCCTGTGCGCGGCGCCGCTGCCGCCGGTGCTGGGCCTGTCGGTGCCGGCGTGGTCGCTGATCTGGCTGTTTATCCTGACGCTGACGCTGGCGGTGGGTTTGATCCGGCGGGAGAAGAATTTCCGTTGAGGATTGCGGACGGCAATGAAAAACCGGCGCCATGTGCGCCGGTTTTTTTGCTTGGGCTGCCGCGGCATTCCGGATCTGAGGGTTTGCTCCCCTCTCCCATTTATGGGAGAGGGGCGGGGGAGAGGGCAAAAGTCTCCACGGAGTGAAGGGCCGCGATGCTTGCGAAGCGCCTGCCCTCTCCCCCAACCCCTCTCCCGCTCGCGGGAGAGGGGAGAGAGCCGGGCTGCCGACCAGGTTGCCATGGATAAGGGTGCGAGGGAGGAGACTCGTATCCTCACGCAATCTGCTCGATCTGCTCCTGCAGTTCCAGCCACTTCTCTTCCAGCGTTTCCAGCTCGCCATTGACTTCGCCCTGGCGCTTGAGCATCTCCATCAGCTTCGCCTTGTTGGCTTCGGCATAGCTCGATTCATCGGCCATGAACCGGTCGATCTCCTCCTTGGCGGCTTGCAGCACTGCCATCCGCTTCTCGACCTTCTCCAGCTCCTTCGTCAGCGGCTTGCGCAACGCCGACAGGCGCTGGCGCTCGTCGGCCTCGGCGCGGCGCTGGTCCTTGCGGTTGATCGTGGCGGCGCCATTGCCGTCATCGCCGCCGTTCTCCGCCAGGTGCGCGGCAACGGCGGCGTTGCGCTTGGCCGCCGCCTGCTGCAGCAGCCAGTCGCGGTAATCGTCCAGGTCGCCGTCGAAGGGCTTGATGGTGCCGTCGGCAACCAGCATGAACTGGTCGGCGGTGGCGCGCAGCAGGTGGCGGTCGTGCGAGACCAGGATCAGCGTGCCTTCGAACTGCGCCAGCGCCATGGTCAACGCTTCGCGGGTATCGAGGTCGAGGTGGTTGGTCGGTTCGTCGAGCAGCAGCAGGTTGGGCTTCTGCCAGACGATCAGCGACAGCGCCAGGCGCGCCTTTTCACCGCCGGAGAAAGGCTCGATCGGTGACGTGGCCATGTCGCCGCGGAAGTTGAAGCTGCCGAGAAAATCGCGCAGCTCCTGCTCGCGCACATCCGGCGCCAGGCGCGCGAGGTGCTGCAGCGGCGAGTCGTGGTCGCGCAGCGTCTCGAGCTGGTGCTGGGCGAAGTAGCCGATCTGCAGGCCCTTGCCCAGGCGCAGCGTGCCGGTCATCGGATCCTGCGTGCCGGCCAGCGTCTTGACCAGCGTCGACTTGCCCTGGCCGTTGGCGCCCAGCAGGCCGATGCGCTGGCCGTTCTGGATCGACAGCGCCAGGTTGTGCAGGATGGTGACCGGGGGCTCGGCCTCGGCGTAGCCGCAGTCGACGCCATCGAGCACCATCATCGGGTTGGGCGCGGCGTCGGGCTCGCGGAATTCAAAGGCGAAGCCGGCGGCGATATGCACCGGCGCCAGCCGCTCCATTTTCTCCAGCGCCTTGACCCGGCTCTGCGCCTGGCGCGCCTTGGTCGCCTTGGCCTTGAAGCGCGTGATGAACGATTCCAGGTGCGCGATTTCCTTTTGCTGGCGCGCGTAGGCGGCCTGCTGCTGTGCCATCTGCTGCAGCCGCAGGGTCTCGAACAGCGTGTAGTTGCCGCCGTAGCGGCGCAACTGCTGGTTCTCGATATGCACAGTGACGTTGCAGATCGCGTCGAGGAATTCGCGGTCGTGCGAAATCATCACCAGCGTGCCCGGGTAGCGCGCCAGCCAGTCTTCCAGCCAGACGATGGCGTCGAGATCCAGGTGGTTGGTCGGTTCGTCGAGCAGCAGCAGGTCCGACGGGCACATCAGCGCCTGCGCCAGGTTCAGGCGCATGCGCCAGCCGCCGGAGAACGACGATACCGGCTGCGTTACCTGGGGCAGCGTAAAGCCCAGGCCCAGCAGCAGCGCCTCGGCGCGCGCGGGGGCGGTGTAGCCATCCGCATCGGCATAGGCGGCATGGGCTTCGCCTTCGGCGGTGCCGTCGCCGCTGGCCTGTGCGGCCGCGATGGCGGCTTCGATCTCGCGCAGGCGGGTGTCACCGTCGATCACGTACTCGACCGCGCTGCGGCTGACCGCGGGCGTTTCCTGCGCCACATGGGCGACGCGCCATTGCGCCGGCACGCTGACATCGCCGCCATCCGGATGCAACTCGCCTCGCAGCAGCGCGAACAGTGTCGACTTGCCGCTGCCATTGGCGCCGACTAGGCCCACGCGCTCGCCTGGGTTGAGCGTCACGGTGGTGTGGTCGAACAGCACCTTGGTGCCGCGCTGGAGGACAAGCTGGTCGATTCGGATCACGAGCGGGGAAACTTCTGAACGGGAACTGGCAACTACGCGGAAAAGCCGGCCAAGGCGGGTTGGCGGCGCTGGCCGGCATTGTAGCGTTTCCGGTGCGGGGCATGCCCGCGAATGGCGAAACACCAGAAATGCCGCGACGGTTGCGCACCGCCCTGGTGCGGTGCGTGACGGTCGGCCCTAGGGATTACCCGCGATCTGGAAAAACTTATTTTCTTTATGGGTGGGTTGAGTGTAAATTCATTTTCATGATGTTTTTCAGAATGTAACCGGCAGCGTCGCCGCCCGTGCGAACGCCATCCCGACCCGACATGACCCAAGGCCATTCGATCTCCGACCGCATCGCGCGCAGCCTGCCCACGCTGACGCCGGCGCACCGCCGCATGGCGGAATACGTGCTGGCCAACCTGTTCCGCGCGGCCACGATGCGCATCGATGAGTTTGCCGCGGCGGTGGATGTGTCGGTAGCGACCGCCAACCGTTTTGCGCGGGCGCTGGGATTCGACGGCTATCCGCAGTTCCGTACCGAACTGGTGCGCGGTTTCGAGGCCACGCTGGCGCCGGTCGAGCGGCTGCGCAGCGAGCTGGAACGGCCCGCCACCGTGGCCGAGGTGTTCGCCGCCTCGCTCGAGGATGCGGCCGCCAATGCGGAAGCCACGCGGCGCGGCATCGACGCGCAGGCGTGCGAGCGCGCGGTCTCCGCGATCCTGGGCGCGCAGCGCGTCTACGTAGCGGGCTTCGGCGCCAGCGGCTTCCTGGCCGGCCTGCTGCAGCACGGGCTGGAAATGCATTGCCGCATGGTGACCTCGGTCGCCGGCGCCGGCGGCGCCTCGCACGCGGCGCGGCAGCTGTTCAAGCTGCAGCCGAGCGACCTGCTGATCGTGATCGCGTTCCCGCGCTACGTGACCGACACCATCGAGCTGGCGCAGCGCGTCAAGGCGCACGGCGGCCGCGTGCTGGCGCTGACCGACGCCCCGACCTCGCCGCTGGCGCCGCTGGCCGACATCGCCCTGTACGCGCAGGCCGCCAACCGGCTCTCGGCCAACTCCGATGCGACCGTGCTGGCGCTGATCGAAGCGCTGTGCGGCGCGGTCGCGCACCGCGCCGAGCGGCCGGTCAAGGCCGCCGCCGAAATGACCGAATTCCTGCTGCCATGGCTCTATGGCACACCGGGAGCCGAACGCGCCGGCCGTGCCGGGCCAGCCGGCTCAACTGGCTCAGCCGGTTCGACCGGACAGCAGCCTACCGAAGACCAGGCGGCGGGCACCACGCGCCGCCGCGCGTCCAACCTCAAGAAATCCTGAACCACCTCATGCAACAAGCAGTCATCGCCATCCACGGCGGCGCCGGCACCATCACCCGCGAGGCGATGGACCCCGCGCGCGAACGCGAATACACCGAAGCGCTGCAGCAGGTACTGCAGGCCGGCCAACGCATCCTGGCCGGCGGCGGCACGGCGCTCGACGCCGTGACCGAGGCCGTGCGCCTGCTGGAGGAATGCCCGCTGTTCAACGCGGGCAAGGGTGCCGTGCTGACCCACGCCGGCACCTATGAACTCGATGCGGCCGTGATGGACGGTGCCACCCGCGATGCCGGCGCAGTCGCCTGCGTCACGCGGCTGCGCAACCCGGTGCTGGCCGCGCGCGCGGTGCTCGACCACAGCGAGCATGTGCTGTTTGCCGGCGCCGGCGCCGAGGAATTCGCCGCCGCGCAGGGGCTGGAGCTGGTGGCGCAAGACTACTACTTCACGCAGGCACGCCATGAGCAATGGCAGCGCGCCCGCGGTACCGCCGGCATGGCGCTGCTTGACCATGATGCCGCCGCACTGGCGGCGCGCAAGAACCCAGCCGTGCCGGCCGACCCGATCGACTCCGACAGCAAGTTCGGCACCGTCGGCGCGGTGGCATGCGACAGCCGTGGCAACCTCGCCGCAGCGACCTCCACCGGCGGCGTGACCAACAAGAGGGTGGGGCGCGTCGGCGATACCCCTGTCATCGGCGCGGGTTGCTATGCCGACGACGTGGTGGCGGTGTCGGCCACCGGCACCGGCGAGATGTTTATCCGCACGGTGGCCGCTCACGATGTCTCGGCGCAGATGCGTTATGCCGGATTGTCGCTGGAAGAATCGGCACGGCGCGTGGTGATGGAAAAACTCGTTGCCATCGAAGGCCGCGGCGGCCTGATCGCGGTCGATCGCGCCGGCAACATCACGCTGCCGTTTAACACCGAAGGCATGTACCGCGGCTTTGCCCGCGTGGGCGAGGCGGTCAACGTCTCCATCTACGGCTGACCCACGCCGCACCGGCAAGTCTTAGCACTCGCAGCAAACAAGGAGTTCCAGTGGCCACTATCCCCGCGCAATCGCACGCATCCGCCTCCGGCATCGTCCTGCCGCCCGAGCGCGTCGTCTCGGTCGACGGCCTGAGCGTGCGCTTTGCCACGTCCGAACGTACCGTCGAGGCCGTGCGCAACCTGTCGTTCCATGTCGACCGCGGCGAGACGCTGGCGGTGGTGGGCGAGTCGGGCTCGGGCAAGTCGGTCACGTCGCTGGCGCTGATGCGGCTGGTCGAGCATGGCGGCGGCAAGATCGCCAGCGGCAGCATGCTGCTGCGCAGGCGCGGCGGCGAGGTGATCGACCTGGCGCGCGCGGATAACGCGACGCTGCGCAGCGTGCGCGGCGCCGACGTGGCGATGATCTTCCAGGAGCCGATGACCTCGCTCAACCCGGTGTTCCCGGTGGGCGAGCAGATCGCCGAATCGATCCGGCTGCACCAGGGCAAGGGCCGCGCCGCGGCGCGTGCCGAGGCGCTGCGCATGCTGGAGCTGGTGCGGATCCCCGAGGCGCGCCGCGTGCTGGAGCGCTATCCGCACCAGCTCTCCGGCGGCATGCGCCAGCGCGTGATGATTGCGATGGCGCTGTCGTGCAAGCCGGCGCTGCTGATCGCCGACGAGCCGACCACCGCGCTGGACGTGACCATCCAGGCCGAGATCCTGCAACTGGTGCGCAGCCTGCAGGCCGAAATGCACATGGGCGTGGTCTTCATAACCCATGACATGGGCGTGGTGGCCGAAGTGGCCGATCGCGTGCTGGTGATGTACCGCGGCGAGAAGGTGGAGGAGGGCAGCTCCGACGACGTGTTCCGCGCACCGGCGCATCCGTACACGCGCGCGCTGCTGTCGGCCGTGCCGCGCCTGGGCGCCATGAGCGGCACCGACCTGCCGGCCAAGTTCCCGCTGCTGCGCCTGGACAGCGCCAGGGCGGAGCAGGCCGCGCCGCAGGACACGGTGCAGCCCGGCGTCGCGCCGATCCTGCGCGTGCAGGACCTGGTCACGCGTTTCGACGTGCCCGGCGGCCTGTTCGGCCGCGTCACGCGCCGCGTGCATGCGGTGGAGAAAGTCAGCTTCGATCTCTATCCCGGCGAAACGCTGGCACTGGTGGGCGAGTCCGGCTGCGGCAAGTCCACCACGGGCCGCTCCCTGCTGCGGCTGGTGGAAAGCCAGAGCGGCACCATCGAGTTCAACGGCCAGAACATCAGCAAGCTGGAAGGCCCGGCGCTGCAGACCCTGCGCCGCAATATCCAGTTCATCTTCCAGGACCCGTTCGCATCGCTCGATCCGCGCGTGCCGGTTGGCTATTCGATCATGGAGCCGCTGCTGGTGCACAAGGCAGCCAGCGGCAAGGAGGCCGAGCAGCGCGTGGCCTGGCTGCTCGACAAGGTGGGGCTGGACCCGTCGCACGCGGCGCGCTATCCGCACGAGTTCTCCGGCGGCCAGCGCCAGCGCATCTGCATTGCGCGCGCACTGGCGCTGAACCCCAAGGTGGTGGTCGCAGATGAATCGGTCTCCGCGCTGGACGTGTCGATCCAGGCGCAGATCGTGAACCTGATGCTGGACCTGCAGCGCGAACTGGGCATCGCCTTCCTGTTTATCTCGCATGACATGGCGGTGGTGGAGCGCGTCAGCCACCGCGTGGCGGTGATGTACCTGGGCCAGATCGTCGAGATCGGCCCGCGCCGCGCGATCTTCGAGGACCCGCAGCACCCGTACACGCGCAAGCTGATGTCGGCGGTGCCGATCGCCGATCCGGCGCGGCGCCACCTGCGGCGCGAGCCGCTGAACGATGAGATTCCCAGCCCGATCCGCGCGGTCGGCGACGAGCCGGTGGTGCAACCGCTGGTGCAGGTCGCCGGCAGCGGCGCGCTTGGCCACTATGTCGCCCGGCATGCCGTCGGCGGCGCCTATTGAAGTCCTGGAAGTCATATCCATACCAAGGAGAATCGATGATGTCTGCACGTAGGGTTTCGCCCCGATGGGTGGCCGGCACCTTTGCCGCCGGCGCGCTGGGCATGCTGGCCGCGGCCCCGGCCTTCGCGGCCAAGGATGCGGTGATGGCGGTGGCTTCCACCTTCACCTCGCTCGATCCATACGACTCGAACGACACGCTGTCGCAGGCAGTCGGCAAGACTTTCTACCAGGGGCTGTTCGGGCTGGACAAGGACATGAAGCTGGTCAACGTCCTGGCCGAGAGCTACGAGGTCAGCAAGGACGGCCTGACGTATACGATCAAGCTGAAGAAGGGCATCAAGTTCCACGACGGCACCACCTTCGACGCCGCCGCCGTCAAGGCCAATCTGGACCGCGTCACCAACCCGGCCAACAAGCTCAAGCGCTACACGCTGTTCAACCGCGTGGCCAGGACCGACGTGGTCGACGCCAATACCGTCAAGGTCACGCTGAAAGAGCCTTTCTCGCCGTTCATCAACGTGCTGGCGCATCCTTCGGCAGTCATGATCTCGCCGACTGCGTTGCAGAAATACGGCAAGGAGATTGCCTTCCACCCGGTCGGCACCGGCCCGTTCGAGTTCGTTGAATGGAAGCAGCCTGATCACCTGAAGGGCAAGAAATTCGCCGGCTTCTGGAAGACCGGCTATCCGAAGATCGACACCATCACCTGGAAGCCGGTGGTGGACAACAATACCCGCGCCGCGATCATGCAGACCGGCGAGGCTGACTTTGCCTTCAGCATCCCGTTCGAACAGGCCGCGGTGCTGAAGACCAGCACGAAAGTCGATCTGATTGCGTCCCCGTCGATCATTCAGCGCTACCTGAGCCTGAACACCACGGTCAAGCCGTTCAACGACCCCAAGGTGCGCCAGGCCATCAACTACGCCATCAACAAGGAGGCGCTCGCCAAGGTGGCCTTCGCCGGCTACGCGGTGCCGTCCGAAGGCGTGGTGCCTCCGGGCGTGGACTTTGCGGAAAAGCTGGGCCCGTGGCCGTATGACCCGGCCAAGGCGCGCGCGCTGCTGAAGGAGGCCGGCTACCCGAACGGCTTCGAGACCACGCTGTGGTCGGCGTACAACCACACCACCGCGCAGAAGGTGATCCAGTTCGTGCAGCAGCAGCTGCAACAGGTCGGCATCAAGGCGCAGGTGCAGGCGCTGGAAGCCGGCCAGCGCGTGGAGAAGGTCGAAAGCGTGCAGAAGCCGGAAGACGCCGGCGTGCGCATCTACTACGTGGGCTGGTCGTCGTCGACCGGTGAATCGGACTGGGCGCTGCGCCCGCTGCTGGCTTCCGAGTCGATGCCGCCCAAGCTGCTGAACACCGCCTACTACAAGAACGACCAGGTCGATGCGGACATCGCGGGCGCGCTGCGCACCACGGACCGCGGCGAAAAGGCTCGCCTGTACAAGGACGCTCAGGAACGGATCTGGAAGGATGCGCCGTGGGCCTTCCTGGTGACGGAGAAGGTGCTGTTCGCGCGCAGCAAGCGGCTGACCGGTGCGTATGTGATGCCGGACGGGTCGTTCAATTTTGATGAGATTGATATCAAGCAGTGAGGGGTGAAGTGAAGGGTGGGACTTCGTTGACGCTCCGCCCTCTCCCCCGGCCCCTCTCCCGCAAGCGGGAGAGGGGAGCAAACAGCGGGCAATGTTGGATCCCGAGGGTTTTCTCCCCTCTCCCTCCGGGAGAGGGGCGGGGGAGAGGGCAGGCGGTGGCAGCACCGCTGGGCCTCACACCGCCACAACCCACCCAACCAGAGCAGTAAAGCAGTAAGCCGATGGTGGCCGCCTGCCCGCGTCGCGGGGTCGCAGGTGGGCGGCCTGCGGCCTTTCTTCATGGTGTGTGATGCTGAACTACTTCCTCAAACGAGTGCTGGGCGTGATCCCCACGCTGCTGATCGTGGCAGTGCTGGTGTTCCTGTTCGTCCACCTGCTGCCGGGCGATCCCGCGCGGCTGGCGGCGGGCCCTGAGGCCGACTCGGCCACGGTCGAACTGGTGCGCAAGGACCTGGGCCTGGACCGGCCCATGCACGAGCAGTTCGTCAACTTCTTCTCCAATGCGATCCGCGGCGAGTTCGGCAATTCGCTGCGCACCAAGCGCCCGGTGAGCGAGGAGATCGGCGACCGCTTCATGCCCACGCTGCTGCTGACGGTGGCGTCGATGGCCTGGGCGGTGGTGTTCGGCATGGCCATCGGCATCGGCTCGGCGGTGTGGCGCAACCGCTGGCCGGACCGCTTCGGCATGACGCTGGCGGTGTCGGGGATTTCCTTTCCCGCCTTTGCGCTGGGCATGCTGCTGATGGAGGTGTTCTCGGTGCAGCTGGGCTGGCTGCCGTCGATCGGCGCCGACACCTGGAAGCACTACGTGTTGCCCTCGGTCACGCTGGGCGCCGCGGTGGCGGCGGTGATGGCGCGCTTTACCCGCGCCTCGTTCGTCGAGGTGCTGCAGGAAGACTTTATCCGCACCGCCCGGGCCAAGGGCGTGCGCGAGACGCTGGTGGTGGCCAAGCACGGCCTGCGCAATGCCATGATCCCGGTGGTGACCATGATGGGCCTGCAGTTCGGCTTCCTGCTGGGCGGCTCGATCGTGGTCGAGAAAGTGTTCAACTGGCCGGGCCTCGGCCGCTTGCTGGTCGATGCCGTCGAGATGCGCGACTACCCGGTGATCCAGGCCGAGGTGCTGCTGTTCTCGCTCGAATTCATCCTGATCAACCTGGTGGTGGACATGCTCTACACCGTGATCAATCCCACCATCCGCTACAAGTGAGGCCGGCATGACTGAGCTTTCCACGCCCGCCGCAAGCGAAGCGGCACCCGCTACCGCCCCCGCCGCCCTCGTTGCGGAGGCCGTGCGCACGCCCTGGACCGAGTTCTGGCGCAAATTCCGCAAGCAGCACCTGGCGCTGGGCGCCGGCGTATTCGTGCTGCTGCTGGTGCTGGTCGCCATCCTGGCGCCGCATATCGTGCCGTACGACCCGGAGAATTTCTTCGACTACGACGCGCTCAACGCCGGCCCGTCGGCCGCGCACTGGATGGGCGTCGATTCGCTCGGGCGCGATATCTTCAGCCGCATCCTGGCCGGGGCGCGCATCTCGCTGGCGGCAGGTTTCCTGTCGGTCGTCATCGGCGCGCTGATCGGTACCGTGCTGGGCCTGCTGGCCGGCTATTACGAGGGCTGGTGGGACCGCATCGTGATGCGGATCTCCGACGTGCTCTTCGCCTTCCCCGGCATCCTGCTGGCGATCGGCATCGTTGCCATCCTCGGCAATGGCATGACCAACGTGATTTTTGCCGTGGCCATCTTCAGCATCCCGGCATTCGCGCGGCTGGTGCGCGGCAATACGCTGATGCTCAAGCGGCTGACTTACGTCGAGGCCGCGCGCAGCATCGGCGCGTCGGACTGGACCATCCTCACGCGCCATATCCTGCCGGGCACGGTGTCGTCGATTGTGGTGTATTTCTCGATGCGGATCGGCACTTCGATCATCACCGCGGCCAGCCTGTCGTTCCTGGGGCTGGGGGCGCAGCCGCCCACGCCGGAGTGGGGCGCGATGCTGAATGAGGCGCGCGCCGACATGGTCACCGCGCCGCACGTCGCGATCTTCCCGAGCCTGGCGATCTTCCTGACCGTGCTCGCGTTCAACCTGCTTGGCGACGGCCTGCGCGACGCGCTGGATCCCAAGATCGACCGCCGCTGAGCCATGCAGACATCGACGCAGGGCGTGCCGCGCGTCCCGAGTATCGGCAATCTGCCGGCGGGACCGCGCGACAGCATCACGGACGTGCCGGGCGTGAATGTGGGGCACTGCACGCTGGCGCAGGGTGACGTGCAGACCGGCGTCACTGTGATCCGCCCGCACGAGGGCGACATGTATCGCGACAAGGTGCCCGCGGCGGCTACCGTGCTCAACGGCTTCGGCAAGAGCGTGGGGCTGGTGCAAGTGGACGAACTGGGCGTGCTGGAGACGCCGGTTGCGCTGACCAACACCTTCTCGGTCAGCGCCATGGCGCAGGCGCAGATCCGCGCCGCCGTCGCCGCCAACCCGGAGATCGGGCGCGCATGGCCGACCGTCAATCCGCTGGTGTTCGAATGCAATGACGGCTACCTGAACGATATCCAGCGCATGGCCGTGGACGGCAGCCACTATGACGCCGCCCTGGCCGCTGCCGGCCAGGAGGTCGCGCAGGGCGCGATCGGCGCTGGGCGCGGCATGTCGTCGTTCGGCGTCAAGGGCGGCATCGGCACGGCATCGCGCATGGCGCAGGGCTATTGCGTCGGCGCGCTGGTGCTGGCCAACTTCGGCACGCCGGAGTCGCTGACGCTGGCAGGCAAGCTGGTCGGGCCGCAACTGGTGCAACGGCTGGTGCAGCCCGGCGCGATGGCGCAGCCGCCGCTGCCTGAAAAGGGCTCGATCATCATGGTCGTGGCCACCGACGCGCCGCTGGACGCGCGCCAGTTGCGCCGGCTGTCGCTGCGCGCGGGCGCGGGGCTGGCGCGCACCGGCTCGGTGTTCGGGCACGGCTCTGGCGATATCGCGCTCGCGTTCTCGACCGCGTATACCGTCCCGCACCAGGCAGACCGCGCGATGCCCGCCGTCGCCATGCTTCACGAAACGCTGCTCGACCCGCTGTTCCGCGCCGCCGCGGACAGTGTCGAGCAGGCCATCGTCCATGCGCTCTGGCATGCGGCGACGGTGCAGGGCCGCGACGGCCATGCCCGCCGCGCCTTGCTGGAGGTCATGCCAGAACTGCGCCAATCCGCCTGATGAAGATCCTGATTTCCACCGATATCGAGGGCGTCGCCGGCGTCTTCCACGCCGAGCAGACCCGCCCCGGCAACGGCGAATACGAACGCGCCCGCGCCTGGATGACCGCGGAGGCCAACGCTGCCGTCGCCGGCGCCTTTGCCGGCGGCGCCACCGAAGTGCTGGTCAACGACTCGCATGGCGGCTTTCGCAACCTGCTGCCGGACCAGATCGACCCGCGCGCGCGGCTGGTGCTCGGCAAGCCGCGCTACCTGGGCATGATGGCCGGCATCGAGGACGGCGCCGACGGTGTGCTGATGATCGGCTACCACGGCCGCGCGCAGAGCCGCGGCGTGCTGGCGCACACCATCAACAGCAGCGCCTTCGCCCGGGTCTGGCTTAACGGCATGGAACTGGGCGAGGCCGGCCTCTACGGCGCGCTGGCCGGGGAACTGGGCGTGCCGGTGCTGATGGCCAGCGGCGACGATGTCTTCGTGCAGGAAACCCGGCCGCTGATGCCGTGGGTGCGCTTCGTCGAGACCAAGCGTGCCGGAGGCTTCGGCAGCGGCACCACGCTGTCGCCGGGAGCGGCGCGCGAGGCGATCCAGGCGGCCGCGGCCGACAGCGTGCGCGCCGCGGCGCAGGCGCAATGCCTGCGGCTCGACACGCCGGCAAGTGCCCGGCTGCAGACCCTGACGCCGGCGCATGCCGACCTGTTCTGCCAGTGGCCGGCGCTGGAGCGCCTGGACGGCGTGACGCTGGGCTTCCAGGCCGATTCCGTGCAGGCCGCGGTGCGCATGCTCAACTGCCTGTCGGCGATGTCGTTCATGCTGAAGTAGCCTGAAGCAGGGCCTGCCGGCAGCGGATTCTCCGGATCGGCGACAATAGCGGGTCCGCAGCCAACCCAGCATCAAGCATTCGCATGACCCAGGCACACGACGGGGGCTGGATCCCCGTACGCAAGGACTTCGTCGACTTGGACACCCGCTGCCATGCGCGCGGCAACAGCCGCCGGCACCACGGTTTCCCGCACGGACAGGCCTATATCCTGCGCGACGCCGCCGGGCATGAGGACCCGTTCGGGGAGGACTGCGCCCGCGCCGCGGTGGCGCATCCGGGGTTGCTGCTGCAGGTGCCGGACTACACCGAGCGCGACGTGGCGCCCCGCACGGCCTTGCCCGACCCCATCCCCGCCGGCGTCCGGCGCGGCCGCCGCAGCGCGGCGGAAACTGCGGCGGCCGAGCGTCTCGCCGCCATCCGCTACCTTGTTCTGCGCATGGAAAAAGTGGCCGCCGTGCCGCGCGTGCAGCCCACCGTGCGCTTTCCCGCGCTTGACCCGGTCTATGAGCAATACCTGCGTACCGGCGACGTGGCCACCGCGCAGGTGCGCCGGATCCTGGCGATCGAGCGCGCCCCCAGCACGCCGCCGCGGCTGCGCGCCACCAACCTGCTCGACGTCTATACCGCCCATGTCAAGCTGGAGCGGCTGATTGCCGCATCCAACAGCGTCGACAACATCCGCTTCCTGCGCGGCCTGCACGACTGGCTGGCGCGCCATCTGGTGCTGACCGCCAGCCAGCTGGCCGCGGCAGGGATCGAGATGCATCCGCAGGCCTTCACCTCGCCCGGCATCTGGGGCGCCGGGGCGGAAGCGGCAAGTCCGGCAGTCCCGGCAGCTTCGGCACCGGCCGACCCGAACGGCGAGCTGTTCTAGCCCCTTTGCCTAGCCCCTTTGCCTAGCCCCATGCGGCAGGCTGGCAGAACTGGCAGAACCGGCGGAAATGGCGTCTAATGGCCTGCATCGCCATCCGCCGGTGACGCCATGAGCCCCTTTTCGCGCAGCTACGCCGAAGCCCGCCAGAAGTTCCTCGACGCCGCGCGCACGGCCGGGGCCGACCTGGCGCAGTTCCCGCATCCGACCCGCCGTGGCAGCGCCGGAGAAGACCTGGCCATCGACGTGGCGCAGATGGGCCCATCCGGCGCGCGGCAGTGCCTGATGGTCACCTCCGGCACTCATGGCGCCGAGGGCTTCGCCGGCTCCGGCGCACAGATTGCGATGCTGAACGACACCGCGCTGCTGGCCGATTGCGCCGCCGCCGGCACCAGCCTGCTGCTGGTCCATGCCATTAATCCTTACGGTTTCTCGCACCTGCGCCGGGTCAACGAAGACAACGTCGACCTGAACCGCAATTTCATGGATTTCTCGCAGCCGCTGCCGCACAACGTGCCCTATGCCGAGATTGCGCCGATGCTGCTGCCGGCGCAGTGGCCGCCCTCGGCCGAAGATCAGGCCCGGCTGATGAAGACCGTGGCCGAGCGCGGCATGGCGTGGTACCAGGCCGCGCTGAGCGGCGGCCAGTACCAGGACCCGGAAGGCATGTTCTTCGGCGGTACCAAGGCGACCTGGAGCAACTACACGCTGTGCCGCATCCTGGCGCGCTTCGGCGCCGGGCGCGAGGCGCTGCGCTGGATCGACGTGCACACCGGCCTGGGGCCGTGGGGCTATGGCGAGCCTATCCACATGGGCCCGGACGCGCCCGAGTCGCTGACGCGCACGCGCGCCATCTGGGGCAGCCGGGTGACGTCGATCTATGACGGCTCGTCGACCTCGGCCAACCTGACCGGGCTGGCCTGGCATGCGGTGCCGCAGACACTGCCGGGGATCGACTATGCCGGCATCGCGCTGGAATTCGGCACGCTGCCGGTGGGCGAGGTGCTGGACGCGCTGCGCGGCGACCACTGGCTGCACCGGCACCCCGAAGCGGATGAGAACCAGCGCGCGCTGGTGCGCCAGGCGATGTGGCAGGCCTTCTATGGCGATGCCGACGACTGGCGCGACGGCGTGGTGGCGCAGGTGACCGACGCCCTGCGCAGCACGCTGGCAGCGGCCTGAGCGTGGCTTGATAGCGGCGGCTTGATTGCGGCCTGAGCGGGCCTGTGAGCGGACCTGATTGGGCACCTCAGATTTCCATCTCCTCGCACCACTTGACGATCGCGTCGCGGAAGTCCTGGCAGATCGGCGACAGGTAGCCGCCGGCGCGCCACAGCACCGCCAGTTCGTGCTGCCACGACATGCCTGGCCCGGCGATGGCCTGCAGGCCCTGACCCTCCGCCTGCTTCAGGATGCGCGGCGGCATGATGCCGAGCAGGTCCGAGTGCCGCAGCAACTCGCCGAACGCGACCGGCGAGGCGGTGCTTTCCACCGCCACGCGCGGCGGCGGCAGGCCCACCGAAGTGAATCGTTCTTCCAGCCACTGGCGCAAGTACAGCGAGCTGGCCGGCACGGCCCAGCGCTCCTCGGTCAGGTCGCCGAGCGTACGGAAGCTGTCGCGCCGCGGATGCGCGCTGCGGCAGACGATCTGCATGGTCAGCGGCCCCAGCGGCAGCCAGTCGATGTCTTCCGGGACGCTGGCCGGGCGCGCGGCCAGGATCAGGTCGGCGTCGCCGTTCTGCAGCATCGCCATCAGGCGCGCGCTCAGGTGCGTCTCGATCGAGAACACCGCCAGCGGGCGGCTGACGAAGAACTGCGCCAGCAGCGGCGACAGCAGCGATGGCACCAGGTAGGGGATGGCGCCGAGCCGCACGGTGCCGGCGCGCGCCAGCCGCTGCTCGGCCAGCTCATTGCGCAGGTCGGTCGCTGCCAGCGAGATCTTGCGCGCATGCGCCCGCAGCGTCTTGCCGACGCTGGTCGGCACCAGCCCGCGCGGGGTGCGTTCGAACAGCGGCATGCCGGCCTCGCCCTCCAGTCGCGCCAGCGTCTTGGACAGGCCGGACTGGGTCATGCCGAGGCGATCGGCGGCGCGATGCAGGTTGCCGTGTTCGCTGACTACCAGGAAGGCTTCAAGATCCTCGAATCGCATGGGGTAGGTGCCGGCCTGGCAGCGTGCGAATAGTGCGGGCCATTGTAGCGCGGCGAGCGGACCGCGCCGCGGCCTCGATGTCCGCCTCGCATTGCGCCATGCCTGGCAGGACTCGGACTGTGCCGTGCAGGAATCGATCGTGCCGCGCGGGTGGCCTAGACTGCGTTGGCATCCCTCGCATCGTCACCGGCTGGCGGGCATCACAGAAGGGAGCCACGACAGGAGACACCAACCATGCCGATCCTCCGCTCACGGCTGCGCGCCGCCATGCCCGCCATCTTGCTGGCCGCGCTTGCGGCCTCAACTGCCGCCTCAACTGTGGCCACTGCGCGCGCCGCCGATTCTCCCTCGGATACCGAAGCGTATCCGTCGCGGCCGCTGACCATTGTGGTGCCGTCCGTGGCCGGCAATGTCAACGACGCGGTTGCCCGCCTGATCGGGCAGGAACTGACCAGGGCCTGGGGCCAGCCGGTCATTGTCGACAACAAGCCAGGCGCAGGCACCACCACCGGTACCAAGCACGTCGCGCGCGCCGCCAGGGACGGCTACACCGCGCTGCTGACCTTTACCGCGCACGTGCAGAACCCGTCGCTGTACCCGCGTATCGGCTACGATCCGATCGCCGATTTCACGCCGGTCAGCGAGGTCGCGATCTCGTCGACCATCCTGGCCGTGTCGCCGGATTTCCCGGTGCGCACGCTGCCGGAACTGGTGGCGCTGGTCAAGGCCAACCCCGGCAAGTACCCGTACGGCTCCTATGGCGCCGGCACGACGGGCCATATCCTCGGCGAACTGCTCAAGCGCGAGGCCGGCCTGCAGATGGAACACGTGGCCTACAAGGGCGGTGCGCCGCTGGCGACCGACCTGGCCGCCGGGCACGTGAAGATCGGCTTCATCGCGGTGGGCACGGCCATGCCACTGCTGCAGGGCGGCAAGCTGATCCCGGTGGCGATGGCCGGCGCCGAACGCTCGGCGCTGCTGCCCAGGGTGCCGACCTTCCGCGAGGCGGGCTACAAGGGCTTCGAGCCGGATGCGTGGATGGGCCTGCTGTTCCCGGCCGGCGTGCCGAAGGCGCGGGTCGAGGCGCTGTCGCGCGAAGTGGCTCGCATTGTGCGCATGCCGGAGATCGCGAAGAAGATGCAGGACCTGAACCTGGTGCCGGTGGGCAACACGCCGGAAGCCTTCGCCGCGGTGCTGAAGAGCGACCGCGACAAATGGAGCCGCGTCATCCGCGATGTCGGCATCACGCTGGAATGACAGGACGGACGAATGCAAGACAACGATTACCTGGGACTGGTCTGTTCGCGCTGGTGCCACTGGAGCGAACTTGAACTGCAACGCATTCCGCGCCAGCCGCTCAAGCCAGGGCAGGTGCGCATCCGCGTGCGGCATGCGGGCGTCGGGTTTGCGCTGAGCCTGTTCGTGTCGGGCAAGTACCAGCGCAAGCCGCCGCTGCCATTCACGCCCGGCACTGAAGCGTCCGGGGAGATCCTTGAAGTCGCGCCGGACGTGACGCGCCTGCGCGTGGGTCAGCGCGTAGCGGCGGCGCTGGACTGGGGCGGCTTTGCCGAAGAGGTGGTGACGACCGCCGATACGGTCTATCCGGTGCCGGACGGGCTGGAACTGGCCCACGCCGCGGCGCTGCCGGTTACCTACGGCACCGTGTGGGCCGCGCTGGCGTGGCGCGCCGCGCTGCAGCCCGGCGAGACCATGCTGGTGCACGGCGCCAGCGGCGCACTCGGCACCGCCGCGGTCCAGGTGGGCAAGCTGATGGGCGCGCGCGTGATCGCCACCGCCAGCACCGATGCCAAGCGCGAGGCGGCACTGCGCAACGGCGCGGCGCACGCGCTGCCTGCCGATGCGGCCACGCTGGCGGCTTCGGTGAAGGCGCTGTGCCCGGCGGGCGGGGTCGACGTGGTGTTCGATCCGGTCGGCGGCGACCTGTTCGATGCCTCGCTGCGCTGCGCGGCACCGGGTGCGCGGCTGTTGTCGATCGGCTATGCCAGCGGGCGCATCCCGGAAGTGCCGGCCAACCTGCTGCTGGTCAAGAACCTGTCGATGATCGGTTTCAACTACGGTTACTACGTCGGCTGGGGACTGACCGACGAGCGTCAGCGCTTCGCGCCGCGCGTACAGCAGGTAGTCGAACAGATCATGCAGGCGGTGGCGAGCGGCAAGCTGGCGCCGCTCGTGCTGCAGCACTTCCCGCTGCGCGACTGGCTGGCGGCGGTCGACACCACGATGTCGCGCCGCGCCATCGGCAAGGTCATGCTGGATATCTGAAACGTGGAGAACGACATGCAATCCGGACAAGACGCTGCGCTGCTCGACGGCCTGACGGTGCTCGACCTGAGCCAGGGGATTGCCGGCCCCTACTGCGGGCTGGTGCTGCGTCAGCAGGGCGCGCGCGTGATCAAGGTGGAACCGCCCGGCGGTGACTGGTCGCGCAACATGGGCCGCATCCGCGCCGGCCAGACCGCGATCGCGGTGGCGTGCAACGCCGGCAAGGAAAGCGTGCTGCTGGATGCGCGCACTGACAGCGGCCGCGCCGCCATGGCAAGACTGGCCGAGCGTGCCGACGTGGTGATCCAGAATTTTCGTCCAGGCGTAGCCGAGCGCATGGGCGTGGGCTATGAGGCGCTGGCGGCGCGCAACCCGGCGCTGGTGTACGTGTCGATCACTGGCTATGGCCATGCCGGCCCGATGTCGGCGCTGCCGGCAGTCGATACCACCGTGCAGGCGGTCAGCGGGCTGATGCACCTCAACCGCGACGGCACGGGCCAGCCGCGGCGTGTCCCGTTCTTCCTGATCGACCTCAGCACCGGACTGTATGCGGCCCAGCATGCGTGCGCGGCGTTGTTCAAGGCCGCGCGCCATGGCAAGGGGCGCCACGTGAAGCTGTCGCTGCTGGAGACCAGCGCGGCGCTGCAGTCGTACCTCTTGGTGGACGATGCCATGTTCCCCGGTGCGGAAATGGCCGCGGCCAATGCACCGACCGGGTTGTTCGCGGCAGCGGACGGTATGCTCTACATCAGCATGCTCAACGACGCGATGTTCGTGCGGCTGGCGCGCGTGCTGGGCTTTGACGACTGGCTCGACGATGCCGCGTTGCGCACCAGTGCCGGCCGGCTGCCACGCGCGGCGGAACTGAACCGGCGCGTGGCGCAGGCGGTGGCCGCGCAGCCGCTTGCACACTGGGAAGCGCTGCTGACCGAGCATGACGTGCTGTTCGGGCGCGTCAGCCACGCCAGCGATTTCCTGCAGAGCGCGCAATGCCGGCAGGCGGGGGTTTTCGGCCGCTTGGCGCTGGATGGGATTGGCGACGTGCCTTGGGCCAACCTGCCGGGGATGGCAGGCATGGCGCGGCCCGAAGGTGGCGCGCCTGCGCTTGGGCAGCATACCGGGGCGGTGCTGGCGGAGTTAGGCATCAGCACCTGACGATTCCGCGCAGCAAAAGAAAAACGGACGGTGCGCAGATGCGTACCGTCCGTTTCCTTTGTGCGTTGGTAGGCTCGATTGGACTCGAACCAACGACCCCCACCATGTCAAGGTGGTGCTCTAACCAGCTGAGCTACGAGCCTAGCGAAGCCGCGAATTATAGGGACGCCTTCGCGATTGCGCAAGCGCCTTCGCAAACTTTCTGCGATTGTGCTGCGCGCAGCGCGTCAGCATCCTTTGCATCAAGGCCTCAGGCCTGCGTCAGCCGTTCGCGCAATTCGCGCTTGAGCACCTTGCCGATGGCGCTGCGCGGCAAGCTGTCGACCACGTGCAACTCGGCCAGCCGCTGGGTCTTGCCCAGGCGCTCGTTGGCCCAGGACAGCACGTCCTGCGCGGTCGCGCCGCTTCCGGCGCGCAGCGCGACGAAGCCCACCGGCGTCTCGCCCCAGCGCTCCGACGGCACGCCGACCACCGACACCTCGGCGACCGCCGGGTGCTCGCGCACCACCGCCTCGATATCGCTCGGATAGATGTTGAAGCCGCCCGAGATGATCATGTCCTTCTTGCGGTCGAGCAGCACCAGGAAGCCGTCATCATCGAAGCGGCCGATATCGCCGGTACGGATAAAGCGATTGCCCTGTGCATCGTGCCATTCGGTCTCGGCGGACTTCTCCGGCTGGTTGTGGTAACCGTTCATCATCGCCGGCGAGCGGCCGACCACTTCGCCGGTGCTTCCCGGCGGCAGCTCGCGGCCTTCGTCGTCGATGATGCGGATGTCTGCGTTCGGTGCGGGGCGGCCCACCGTATGCAGCTTGTCGGGAAACTGGTGCGCATGCAGCAGGCAGCTGCCGCCGCCTTCGGTCATGCCGTACAGCTCGGTCAGCCCGCCCGGCCAGCGGCGCAGCACCTCGGCCTTCAGCGTCGGGCTGAACGGCGCGCTGGTGCAGAACTTCTGCCGGAAGGACGACAGGTCGTGCCGGTCGAAGTCCGGATGCGCCAGCAGGCGCTGGTATTGCACCGGCACCAGCATGGTGTGGGTGACACGGTGCTGCTGCGCCAGCGCCAGGTACTTGCCCGCATCGAACTTGGCCATCAGGATCGCGGTGCCGCCCAGGCCGATGGTCGGGAAGAAGCTGGCCAGCGTGGTGTTGGAGTACAGCGGCGTCGACAGCAGCGTGACCGCGTCGGTGCCGTAGCCTGTGGCCGCGCCGCGCGACACGTGCGCCCAGCGCATGCCGTGCGACTGCACGATGCCCTTGGGCTTGCCGGTGGTGCCGGACGAATAGATGATGTTCAGCGGCATTTCCGGGCGGATATCGGGCTCCCGCACCGGCGTGCCGGCCGGGGCGAGCCAGTCCGCATAGGGCTGGCCAGCGTCGTCGCCATCGAGGGTGACGATGGGCGTGCTCGCCAGTTGCGCGTGCACCGGCTGCAATGCAGCCGCAACCGCGGCATCGGTGAAGAGGATGCGCGCGCCGGAGTCAGCGACCATGCCGGCCAGGCTCTCGGCCGTGGACGAAGGCGCCAGCGGTGCCACCACCACGCCAGCGCGCACGGCACCAAGGTAGACCGCGGCGTATTCGATCGACGAGTTCGCGCAGATCGCGATGGCCTCGCCGGGACGCACATTGTCGCGCGCCAGCGCCGCGGCGATGCGGTCCATGGCGGCGTCCAGCCCGGCGTAATCAAGCACGCGCCCGTCATGCATCAGCGCGCGCTGCGTGGGGCGTTCGTTAGCATGCTCGCGCACGAGCACGGACATGGTGGTGAAAGGGCGGGTGAGCGGGGCGGGCGGGGTGGGCTTGGTGGGCGTCTGGGTCATGTCGGCAAATTCATGTCGCAAGAACGGAGCGGGCGCCGGCATGGCGGCGCCCGCCGGGAAGCGGTTACTCGGTTACTGTATCTGCGCGCCGGAGTCCTTCACCACCTTGCTCCAGCGGCTGATCTCGGCATCGATATGCGTGCGCAGCGCGGCGGGCGTCGAGCCGACCGGTTCATAGCCGTTGGTTGCCAGCGTGGCCTTCAGGTCGGGCTGGCGCAGCACCGTGGCGATCTCGGTGCTGAGGCGGTCGACCACAGGCTGCGGCGTGCCGGCTGGTGCCAGCACCGCATACCAGCCGGTGATGCTGATGCCTGGCACGCCGGCTTCGGCCAGCGTCGGCACCTCAGGCGCGACCGCTGCGCGCTGGCTGCCGGTCACCGCCAGCGCGCGCAGCTTGCCGCTCTTCACGTGCGGCAGCGTGGTGGAGATGCTGTCGAAGGTCAGCTGGACCTCGCCCGACAGCATCGCCGTCACCACCTGCGCGCTGCCCTTGTACGGGACATGGGTCATCTTGATGCCCGCCACGGAATCGAACAACTCGCCCGCCAGGTGGCCGGTGTTGCCGTTGCCGGCCGAGGCGAAGGTCAGCTTGCCGGGATTGGCCCTGGCCTCCGCGATCAGCTCCTGCACGTTGTTCGCGCGCAGCGACGCGCTGCCGGCCAGGATCATCGGCAGGTTGGCCACCAGCGACACCGGCGCGAAGTCCTTGCGGGTGTCGTACGGCAGCTTGGGATACAGGCTCGCATTGATGGCATGCGCGGCCAGCACCATGATCAGCGTGTAGCCGTCCGGCTTGGCGCGCGCCAGCGCCTGCGTGGCGATGGTGCCGCCGGCGCCGGGCCGGTAGTCGAGCACCACCGGCTGGCCCAGCTTTTCTTGCAGCTTGGCGGCCACCGGGCGCGCCAGCAGGTCGGCGCTGCCGCCGGGCGGGTAGGGGATCAGCAGCTGGATCGGCCGCGCGGGCCAGGTCTCGGCGCCGGCGGTGAACGGTACGGCCAGGGACGTGGCGGCCAGCATGCCGGCCAGTCCGCGGGCGAGCCATGCGCGGCGGCCCCGGACGGGGCGCAGGGATGATGCCATCGATGTGTCTCCTTGTTATGCGGCCGCGGGCGCGGCCGGTCGTCCCATGTAGCGGGCAGGGACGTGGATGTCACAAACGGTAAAGCGGGATGCGCGGCAGGGGAATTCTTAAATCGATAAGTCTGGCTTTTTGTGGGCGGAGCCCAGGCGTCCGTCCTGGTGATCCACACGCCGCGCGGCTGCATGGAGGGCTCGTCCGAAACGGCGCTCAGTTGGTCGGATGCGGCGGACTGAAGAAATACGGGATCAGCGACACCGCGACCAGCACCGCAGCGGACACAAAGATCGCCGCATAAGTCGACCCCACCGGCCACTGCCGCACATGCCCCGCATTGGCGATCAGACCGAACGCCCACGACGTCAGCGCCGAGCCGAGGAACACGAAGGTATTGAGCAGCCCCAGCCCACGTCCGCGCTGCGACGGCGGGATCAGGCCGCGGCCCTGCGCCATCACCAGCGGATGCAGCATGCCGATGGTCGACAGCAGCGCCATCATCGCCACGGCGTAGCCGATGCCGGTGTCCGGCCACAGCGCCAGCAGGATCGCCCCCGACATGGCAAAGCACGACCAGCCGGCGATGGCGGTCTTGAGCGTACTGCGGCGCACCAGCACCGGCAGCAGGAATGCCGTCAGGAAGCCGGCCAGGCTCAGCAGCGTCAGGGCGACGCCGCGCGGCGCCGAGCCCAGGCCGAATACTTCAGCCAGGTAGGGGCCGCTCCAGGCATTGCGGAAGGCGGTACCGGCCGCCATGGCCACGCACAGCGGGATCAGTGTCCACAGCGGCGCCAGCTTCAGCAGCTGCATGCTTTCCGACAGCATCGCCGGCCACGAGGCGCTGCGTGCCTCGGCATGGCCATGGTCGCGCACGAAGCGCCACACGCCATAGCAGGCCGCCACCATGCCCAGCGCCGATACCGCCATCGATGGCCGCCAGCCGATCAGCGAGATGGCCCAGCCAAGCGGCGCGGTCGCGCACAGCGAGCCGATCATGCCGGTGGCATTGGAGCGGCTGACGACGCGGGTGTAGTCGCGTTCGGAGAGTTGTTCCGAGGCGAAATGCAGCAGGCCCATGAACACGGGCGCGCACGCCAGCCCCAGACCCACCTGCGCCAGCGTGGCCGCGGTGCCGTTGGGCGCCAGCACGAATACGATTGACGACAGCGCGCCCACGGCCAGGAGCAGCGCGGTCGGGCGGCCGACACCGTAGCGGTCGAACGCAATGCCCACTGGGATCTGCGCCACGGCGAACGCCAGGAAAAATGACGAAGAGAGTGCGCCATACCCTGCCGGGGACAGGCCGAAATCGTGCTGCAACTCCGGCGCCATCACTGCCAGGCAGGAGCGGAAGAACTGGCTGAGCGCGAACGCGAAGGTCAGGATGGCAATGCCGCGCACGGCGCGCGCGGTTGCGGCCCCGGCGGGCAGGGCATTGGAACCGGGAGGGGATCCGGGAAGGGGGGAGTGGCTGGCGGTCACGGCGTCTGTGGCGCTATATCTGCAGCGAGTGTAGAGCCTGCGCGCGTTGCCGGATCAACGGTTGGCCGGTGTTCGCCCAGATTGCGCGGCCGTACCCTGTGCGGATTGTGTGCTCCCTCTCCCGCTTGCGGGAGAGGGTTGGGGAGAGGGCGGGAGTGTCCACGGAGTCAGCCCGTTGCGGTACGCAAGCGCCTGCCCTCTCCCCCGGCCCCTCTCCCGCAAGCGGGAGAGGGGAGCACACCGTCGGTGGGTTTGGCGTATCACGCCGGCAGAGCGTCGTACGTCAGCAAAAATACCTGCTCTTCGCCCGCGCTGACCGGCAGCCAGACGATTTCCAGCTCGGGGAAGGCGGCTTCCACATTGGCATGCTCGTTGCCGATCTCCACCACCAGCACGCCACCCGGATTCAATCGCGCCTTGGCCCCGGCGATGATCCGCCGCACCACGTCCATGCCATCGTCCCCGCCGGCCAGCGCAATGCGCGGTTCGGCCTGGTATTCCGCCGGCAGTGCCTGCATCGAGGCTTCATTGACGTACGGCGGGTTGGTCAGGATCACATCGTAGGTGGCCCCATGCGGCAGCGGCGCATACAGGTCGCCTTCGTAGAGACGGATGCGGTCGTCCATCTTGTAGTCGGCGACGTTGCGGCGCGCCACGGCCAGCGCATCGGCCGAAATGTCGACAGTATCGATCTTCGCGTTCGGCCACACGTGCGCGGCCAGGATCGGAAGGCACCCCGAGCCGGTGCACAGCTCCAGCACCGGGCCGATCTGCGCGGTCTCGCCGACCCACGGCTCCAGCCCTTCCTGCAGCAGTTCGCCGATAAAGCTGCGCGGCACGATGACGCGCGAGTCGACGTAAAAGCGCAGGCCATGCATATAGGCCTCGTGCGTGATGTACGCGGCCGGCACGCGCTCGTTGACGCGGCGGTCGATGACCTTCAGCACGGCGTCGATTTCCTCGGGCAGCAGGCGCGCATCGAGGAACGGGTCGAGCGTGTCGAGCGGCAGGTTCAGCGTGTGCAGCACCAGGTAGGCCGCCTCGTCATAGGCGTTGGCGCTGCCGTGGCCGAAGGACAGGCGCGCGGCGGTGAAGCGCGAGACTGCGAGGCGCAGCAGGTCGCGCACGGTGCGCAGGGGAGCGGGTGTTGCCATGTAGGTGTCTTTCGGCGAAAAAAAATCAGGCGATCAGGCGTTCCAGCACGCCACGATAAACATTCTTCAGCGGGTCGATGAAGCGCACTTCGACGTGCTCGTCGATCTTGTGGATGCTGGCGTTGGGCGGGCCGAACTCGATCACCTGCGGGCAGATCTTGGCGATGAAGCGGCCATCGGAGGTGCCGCCGGTGGTCGACAGCTCGGTGTCGAAGCCGGTTTCGGCCTTGATCACCGACGACAGCGCGTCGGACAGGTCGCCGCGCGGCGTCAGGAACGGCTCGCCACCCAGGGTCCAGTCCAGCGTGTATTCGAGGCTGTGGCGGTCCAGGATCGCATGCACGCGCGCCTTCAGGCCTTCGGGCGTGCTGGCGGTCGAGAAGCGGAAATTGAAGTCGATGGTGACGTGGCCCGGGATCACGTTGGTGGCGCCGGTGCCGCCGTGGATATTCGACATCTGCCAGCTGGTCGGCGGGAAATACTCGTTGCCTTCGTCCCACACTTCGGCGGCCAGCGCGGCCAGCGCCGGTGCGGCGTCATGGATCGGGTTGCGGCCCAGGTGCGGATACGCGATATGGCACTGGATGCCCTTCACCGTCAGCTTGCCCGACAGCGAGCCGCGGCGGCCGTTCTTGACCATGTCGCCGAGCGCGTTGACCGAGGTCGGCTCGCCGATCACGCAATAGTCCAGGCGCTCGCCGCGCGCGGTCAGCGCTTCGACGACCTTGACGGTGCCGTCATGCGCCGGGCCTTCCTCGTCGCTGGTGATCAGGAAACCGATCGAACCGGCGTGCGCGGGATGCGCCTTGACGAATTCCTCCACCGCCACCACGAAGCCGGCGATCGAGGTCTTCATGTCGGCGGCGCCGCGGCCGTACAGCTTGCCGTCGCGATGGGTCGGCTCGAACGGGTCGGAGTGCCACTGCTCCAGCGGGCCGGTCGGCACCACGTCGGTATGGCCGGCGAACACCAGCAGCTTGCCCGCCGTGCCCTGCGTGCCGCGCCTGACCGCCCACAGGTTGGTCACGCGGAAATCGTCCGGACCGCTGACGATGGCTTCGCAGTCGAAGCCGAGCGCCTTCAGGCGGGTTTCCAGGATGGCCTGGCAGCCTTCGTCGGCGGGCGTGACGGAGCGGCGGCGGATCAGGTCTTCGGTGAGGGCGAGGGTGGCGGTCATGTGACGGCGGCGCTAAATCAGGTAAATCGGCAGGTAAATCAGCAGGTAAATCAGAACTGGCTGGCGTACTGGTCGGCGGAGAAGCCCACCATTACCTTGCCAGCGTGGGCCAGCACCGGGCGCTTGATCAGCGACGGGCTTTGCTGCATCAGCGCGATCGCGCCGGCTTCTTCCTCGGCGCGGGCCTTGTCGGCATCCGACAGTGCCCGATACGTGGTGCCCTTGCGATTCAGCAGCGTGGCCAGCGGCACGTGCCTGAGCCAGCCGCGCAGCATGGATTCATCCACGCCTTGCTTTTTGAAGTCGTGGAAGGTGTAGGCCACGCCGTTGGCATCCAGCCAGGTGCGGGCTTTCTTGACGGTATCGCAGTTGGGAATGCCGTAGAGGAGGACGGTCATGGCTTGTTCTTTGTGGAGTTCGGGCTCAGCGGAACAGCAGGTTCAGCGCAATCACCAGGCTGCCCAGGCCCAGCGCCACGCCACCCATGGCGACCGCGGTCATCAGACGCAGGCGGCGGTCCAGCCGCGCGGCTTCCTTGCGCAGCGCTTCGATGGTGATGGCATGCTGCTCGGCCAGCAGCTTGACCGCTTCGGCCTGCTGCACGGCGGCGGTTTCCAGTTCGGCAATGCGGGCGGCGGGATCGCGCGTTTCGGCCACGGCGCCTTCGGGCGCGTCGTCCTTGCGCTTGCCTTTCTTGATCTTCTCGATGGTCTTGTTGGCCTGCTCGAGAATGGTGGGCAACAGGGAGAGCACGGTACTGACGGTGGCGGGATCCAGAGCCATGAGTCGCTTGCGGAGGGAAGGCATGTTCAGCCTGGCCAGGCGGGAGGTGACAGCGGTATTGCGGTCCCGGGGCACGGCCCCGGGACGAGGTGGCGCAGCTTGCTGCGCCAAAGCGCGATCCGTATCGATCAGTCGCGCAGCAGGTCGTTCAGGCTGGTCTTGGCGCGGGTCTGCGCGTCGACCTTCTTCACGATCACCGCGCAGTACAGGCTGTACTTGCCATCCTTGGACGGCAGGTTGCCGGCAACGACGACCGAACCGGCCGGCACGCGGCCATAGTGGATCTCGCCGGTTTCGCGATCGTAGATCTTGGTCGACTGGCCCAGGTACACGCCCATCGAGATCACCGAGTTTTCTTCCACGATCACGCCTTCCACGACTTCCGAGCGTGCGCCGATGAAGCAGTTGTCTTCGATGATGACCGGGTTGGCCTGCAGCGGCTCCAGCACGCCGCCGATGCCTACGCCGCCCGACAGGTGCACGTTCTTGCCGATCTGCGCGCACGAACCGACGGTGGCCCAGGTGTCGACCATGGTGCCTTCATCGACATAGGCGCCGATGTTGACGTACGACGGCATCAGCACCGCGTTCCTGGCGATGAACGAACCGCGGCGGGCCACGGCGGGCGGCACCACGCGAAAGCCGGCCTTTGCGAAGTCGTCGCCGCTCCAGTTGGCGAACTTGGTCGGCACCTTGTCGTAGAACTGGGCGAAGCCGCCGGCGCTCATCGGCGCGTTATCTTCCAGTCGGAACGACAGCAGCACGGCCTTCTTGACCCACTGGTTGACGATCCAGTCCTTGCCTTGCTTCTCGGCCACGCGCAGCGTGCCGGCATCCAGCTGGCCGATGACGTTGGCCACGGCTTCGCGGATGTCGTTGGGGGCGGACTTGGGCGACAGGCTGGTGCGGTCTTCCCAGGCCTGGTCGATCAGGGCTTGCAGTGCTTGCGTCATGTTCGTTTTCTCAGGGTTGAATATTGATGCGTGGGTCTGGTCAATGCGACGGACGGGGCAGCGCCTCAGCCCAGCGCCTTGCAGAATTCGACGATGCGGCGCGCGCCTTCCAGGCATTCCTCCGGCGTGGCTACCAGTGCCATGCGCACGCGGTTGGCGCCCGGGTTGATGCCGCCAGCCTCGCGCGCCAGGTAGCTGCCGGGCAGCACGGTCACGTTCTGCTCGGCCAGCAGCCGCGCGGCGAACTCGGTATCGCTCAGGCCGGTGCGCGACACATCGGCCCACAGGTAGAAGCCGGCATCGGGCAGCGCCACGTCCAGCACCTCGGCCAGCATCGGCGTCACTTCGCTGAACTTGCGCACGTAGGCGGCGCGGTTCTCGCGCACGTGGTCCTCATCGTTCCAGGCGGCAATGCTGGCGGTCTGCACCGCCGGGTTCATCGCGCCGCCATGGTAGGTACGGTATAGCAGGAATTTCTTCAGCAGCGCGGCGTCGCCGGCGACAAAGCCGGAGCGCAGGCCCGGCACGTTGGAGCGCTTGGACAGGCTGGAGAACATCACCAGCCGCTCGAAGGGGTGGGCCCCATTCGCGCGGCCGAGCTTGTGCGCGGCTTCCAGCGCACCCAGCGGGGCGCGGCCTTCGTCGAAATAGATTTCCGAGTAGCACTCGTCCGATGCAATCACGAAGCCGTAGCGGTCCGACAGCGCGAACAGCTGCTTCCAGTCGTCCAGCGACAGCACCGCGCCGGTCGGGTTGCCCGGGGTGCAGACGAACAGCAGCTGGACCTTCTGCCAGACCTCTTCGCCGATACGGTCGAAGGCCGGGGCGAAGTTGCGCGCCGGGTCGCTGTTGGCGAACACGGGCGTGGCGCCAGCCAGCAGCGCGCCGCCTTCATAGATCTGGTAGAACGGGTTCGGGCACATCACCAGCGCGCCCGGGGTGGTGCCGTCGACCACGGTCTGGGCGAAGGCGAACAGCGCCTCGCGCGAGCCGGTCACCGGCAGCACTTCGGTGGCGGCGTTGACCTTGGGCAGGCCGTAGCGGCGTTCCAGCCAGCCGGCGATGCACTGTCGTAGTGCATCGGAACCGGCCGTTGTGGGATAATTCGCCAGTCCCGAAAGCGACTCGGCCAGCGCTTGCTTGATGAACTCGGGCGTCGGGTGCTTGGGTTCGCCGATGCCGAAGCTGATCGCTGGCTTCTCGGCAGGCTTAACCTGCGAAAAGAGTACCCGCAGTTTCTCGAACGGGTAGGGCTGGAGCAGATCGAGGCGCGGATTCACGGTAGCAGTCGGGGCCGGTTAAAACGACGCATTATAGAGGAACGGCGCGGGTTACCGTGCGCCGGGGCCGCCCGCGCGGCCGGCCGGGGCACGGATGGCGGGCATCACCTCGCAGTGATGCCGCCGGCGCCGTCCGGACTTGCCTGCCAGCCATGGCAGCAAGCGCCGGCTCGCCTCAAACAGATTCCCTTCATGAGCACGAAACCCGTTACGGCGCAGGCTGCGCCGGCCGATCGCCATGCGGTCAAGGCATCACTTTCCATCCTGCTGGGGGCCTCGGTCTGGGGCATCGCCTGGTTTCCGTACCGCGTGCTGGCCGGCTGGGGGCTGGGCGGCATGCACGCCGCCGCGCTGGTCAGCGCGGTTGCCGCGGCGCTGTCGCTGCTGGCATTCCGCCGCCAACTGGCCGGGCTGCGCCCGCACTGGCTCTTTGTCGCGATCGGGCTGGCGGCCGGGGTGACCAACGCCGGCTTTGTCTGGGGCAGCGTCAACGGCCATGTCATGCGCGTGCTGCTGCTGTTCTACCTGACGCCGGTCTGGACCGCGCTGTTCGCCCGGCTGTTCCTGGGGGAGCGGCTGTCGGCGGCCGGACTGGGGCTGGTGGCGCTGGCCTTGTTCGGCGCCGGGCTGATGCTCTGGACGCCAGAAGTCGGCGTGCCGCTGCCGGGCAACGCGGCGGAATGGTCCGGACTGGTCGGCGGCATGGGCTTCGCCGTCAATAACGTGCTGTCGCGCCGCGCCGGCCAGCGCTTTCCCGACATGGATGCGCGCGTGCGTACCGTGGTGGTGTACCTCGGCTGCACCGTGGTCGGCGTGCCGGCGGCACTGTTGCTGGACGGCACCTCGGTGATAGTCGTGCCAGGCGCGCAGGTCAGCGTCGCTATGCTGGTGCTGGGCCTGGCCGCCGTGCTGGTGGTCAGCAATTCGGTGGTGCAGTACGGCCTGCAGCGGCTGCCCGCTAACCGGGTGTCGCTGCTGATGCTGTTCGAGATCGTGATCGCGGCGGTTTCGGCGTGGTGGCTGGCGACCGAGGTGCTGAGCTGGAAGGAAGCGGCCGGCGGGCTGTGCATCGTCGCGGCCGGGGCCTTGTCCGGGCTGGTGCACCGGAGCCGGCCGGCGCGTGCGTTGGCAGTGCCTGACCCCGAACCGGCAGCTTGAGTCGTCGCTTTTGCGGCGTGCGTGTCACTTTCGCACGCGTGCTTTCAGGTAGGCGGCGGTGAGCAGCGGCACGTCGAACGGCGGCAGGAACTGCGCGCGCACCGTGGCATCCGGCCCGACCAGGATCAGCGAGCCCGGATAGGCTGCGTTGGGGGCGGGTGGCACGCCAGGTCTGGCGCCGAGATCGTCGATCATCCGCGCCAGCGTCTCCGGGCTGCCTGTGGCACCCAGGAAGCGGGCGTCATACGGGGCAAGGTAGCGCCGCAGTGCGTCAGGCGTATCGCGCTGCGGGTCCAGCGAGACGAACAATACCTGCGTGGTGGCAAGCTTCTGCGTCGTGCTGATGCGCTGGTACAACCCTGTCAGGGCTGTCAACGCAGCGCTGCATGGCGCTCCGCAATGGGTGTCGCCCAGCAGCACCAGGGTCCAGCGGCCTTGCAGCTGCGTCTGGGTAAAGGGGCGGCCATTCTGGTCGGTGAGGCGGAAATCCCCCACCGGCCAGCCGCGCGACGACAGGTCGGTATGCTGGATCTCGTTGTGCGTGGCCGGCGCAAGGCCCGGCAACGAGGCCGCGAACAGGCAGGCGGCCAGCCTGGCCAGCCATCGGTTCATGGCGAGACTCCCTGACCGGATCGCAAGGCAGCGCGATGGCCCGGTGCCGTGGCGCCTGCGCGTTCGGCGTTGCCTGCATTCGCTTCGGCAGTTGCGCCGGCGCGCCACGAGCGCATCGCCACGAGCACGCTGGAACCGGCCATCAGCACCGCCGCGAGTACCGGTTGCAGCAGCCCGCTGGCGGCCAGCGCCAGCGCGATGGCGTTGTAGCCGAAGGCCCAGGCCAGGTTGGCCCGAACCGTGCGGCGCACCTGGCGCGCTTGCTGCAACAGCCACGGCAGGCTGGCCAGGCCCGAGCGCGGCAGCACGACGTCCGCGCTTTCGCGCGCCAGGTCGGAGGCATTGCCCACCGCGATGCCGACCGAGGCAGCCGCCAGCACCGGGCCGTCGTTGAGGCCATCGCCGACCATGGCGACCAGACCTGTACCGGCGGCCCAGTCGCGCAGGGCGCGCACCTTGTCGTGCGGCAGCAGCCTGGCCTGCCACGCATCGATATGCAAGTCGCCCGCCATTGCCGCCACCGCGTGCGGATTGTCGCCGCTCAGCAGCAGCGTGCGCAGGCCGTGGCACTGCATCTCGGCGATCACGTCGCCAACATGCGGCATCGGCAGCGTGCGCAGCGCGATCAGCCCGCGCGCCTGGCCCTCCCAGCCGACCAGTACCAGCGTGCATCCCAGTGGCGCCGTAGCCAGCAGGGCAGGCGGCACGTGCCAGCCGAGCGTGCCGAGGAACGCGGGCGATCCCAGCGCGCAGTCCATGCCATCGAAGCGACCGCACAGGCCCTCGCCGGCATTGGCCTCGACTTCGTTGGAGGCTGCGGGCGGCGATGCCGCGGCGCGGGCCATGGCGGCAATCGCGCGCGCTGCCGGATGGTCCGACGCCTGCGCCAGCGCAGCCGCCACGCGCAGGACTTCCGCGTGGCTGGCGCCTTCGGTCTGCATGCCGACCGGGTGCGGCGTGTCCGCCGTCAGCGTTCCGGTCTTGTCGAAGGCAATGCCTTTGAGCCGCGCCAGCCTTTCCAGCACGTCGCCGCCGCGCACGAGGATGCCGCGTTGTGCCGCCAGTCCGATCGCCAACGCATGCGTGAGCGGGGCTGCCAGGCCCAGCGAGCACGGGCATGCCACCACCAGCACGGCCAGTCCGGCCAGCATCGCGGCATCCGCCGCCTGCGCCGGAGCGCCCGCCCGGCTGCCCCAGAACCACGCGCTGGCCGCGGCCAGCGCCAGCACGCCGGGAATGAACACGGCAATGATCCGGTCGACGGTGTCGCCCGCCAGCGTTTTGCGCGCCAGCGCTTCACGCACCTGCCCGCCGATCTGCTGCCACTGGGTCTGCGACCCGGCCGCCGTGGCGCGGACCAGCAGCGGACGGCTGCCGTTGATGCTGCCGGCGTGCACCAATGCGCCCGGCGGCTTGAACTGCGGCTCGCCCTGCCCGGTCAGGACCGCTTCGTCGCACTCCGAGCGGCCATCGACGACGATGCCGTCGACTGGCACGCGCTCGCCGGGAAGTATCCGCACCATCTCGCCCGGCCGGATGTCGACGACGGCGCGCCAGTCTTCGGTGCCGCCATCGACCACGCGCGCCTCGGCGCGTTCAGCGGCCAGCATCGGCGCGAGCCGGCGCGCGGTGCGTACGCGCACCTGTGCCTCAAGCAGGCGGCCCAGCGTGAACAGCAGCAGCACCATGGCGGCGGTGTCGAAATAGACCAGGCTCGAACCAAGCAATACCTGCCAACCTGAGTAGCAGTAGGCGGCGAGCACGCCGATGCAGACCAGGGTGTCAGTCGACAGCCGTCCCTGCCGCATGGCCTGCCACGCGCCTTCGGCAAATGGCCGCCCCAGCAGCAGTACCAGAGGCGTCGCCAGCGCCCACAGCAGCCAGTGAACCGGCCCGCGCAGCCACGCTTCGTCGCCCGTAAACGCGTCGGCGTAGAGCAGCCAGCTGAACAACATGACGTTCATCGCGAGAAACCCGCCGACGCCGAGCCGGATCAGCGCGGCGGCAGCCTGCGGTTCCTCGTGCTCGCCATGGTGCACCTGATAGGCCAGGCAGCAGCCATAGCAGCAGAACCAGTGCGCTTCGCCGTCCAGCTCGCGCTGCTGGCCCAGCCGTCCGACCGGCAACCGGCAGTGACTGCAGGCGTGTGTGTTTTCGATTGGCATAGACGGCCTGGCTAATGCAGGTGGGCGCTCATCGGTACCACGCCGCGCGCGAGCGTGATCAGGCCGAGCAGGAAGATGAACGCGCCGGCGGCGCGCACGCCCTGCATGCGCCAGCCCACGCGCGCCGCTGGCGCAGCCAGGAAGCTGGCCACGACCGGCTGCACCGGGATGGCGCCGGACCGATGCCGCGCGCGCCACCAGAGCCCGAGTCCGCCCATTGCCAGCATGGTAAGTAAGGTGCCGAGCCCGAATGCGAGCATGACCTGCAGGCCGCCCAGCGCGGTGCCTCTGGCTGCCGCCTGCGCGGCGAAGGCATAGACCAGCGGGCAGGGGAGAAAGCCGTTCAGCACGCCAAATGCCAGCGGCGCGGCAGGTCCGGGCTGGCGTAGCAAGGTGCGCAGCGATTGCGCCAGCCACTGCGCGCCCGCGCCGCCCAGCGCATGGCCGCCTCGGCCAACGAACCCGGCCAGGTTCAGCCCGATCAGCAGCATCAGCAGGCCGGACAGGATGGCCAGTCCGCGCTGCACCATGCTGGCCATGCTGCTTTCACCGGCGTGCCCTGCCAGCAGCATGCCGAGATAGCCGGCCAGCGTGCCAAGGAAGGCATAGCTGCAGATCCGGCCGAGGTTATAGCTCAGGTGCCGCAACCAGGAGGCAAGGCGTCCGCCGGGCGCGGGGCCCAGGCCACAGGCAAAGCCGCCGCACATGCCGACACAGTGCATGCTGCCGGCGGCGCCCGCCAGAAAGACCAGCCACAGGTTGCTCATGGCCTCTCCCGCTACTTGCGTATCGCCAGATAGGCCACCCAGGCAAAGAAGCCAACCGTCATGATGACAAAGATCCAGAAGGCGATCGCTTCGGCAAGGGTCATGACCGGCTCCGCTATAACAGTTGCAGGCCGAGCACGTTCAGCGCGAGTTCGCCGAACAGGAAGGCCAGGTTCAGCAGGGCCAGCGCCAGCAGCAGTCTCGGTATCATGGTCGGCTCCGATGGTGTGGCGGACGGTCGGCGGGCGGTCGGCTTAGCGCGTCAGGTCCAGCCCCGGCCCGAGCCCGCCCCAGTAGGCGTAGCCGTAGTACAACGCCCAGATGAACAACACCAGGTAGACCACCAGCAGCCACACATTGATGCGGCCATGCCGCGCCTGGATATGGCCGCCACCGTAGCCTTCGGTCTGCTGGTGATGCGGCGCTTCCGGCCCGGCGGGCGGGGTGTCGGGTTCATCATTCATGGCCGGATGTCTCCGCATCGTCATCCTTGACTTCCGCCCGGTAGGCCTTGTACTTGATGGCCTCGGCGTCTTCGAACAGCCCCGACAGCACGGCCCAGATAAACACGCAGACCGCGCCGAGGCTCATGAAGAAGGCCACCACGAATTGCAGGAAGGTGAGTTCAGCCATGCTCGCTCCTAGCGCTTGTCAGCAAATGCGAAGCCGTGCCGCCTGGCCCATGCCTCGCCGGCATAGGTGCTTGGCTGGCCGGGCTGTCCCGGTTCGCCGGCCGCCGGGGGACGATAGGCATGGCGCGATTCGTCGGCGCGCAGGTCGGGGTCGTTCAGCGCCGCCTTCTGCCCGGGCGGGATCGGCAGCGGCTGGCCGGTCAGCGGATCGGTGTAGGCCGACAGGGACAGGACGAAGTAGGCCAGCGCCCAACGGTCGTCCTCGGACACTGTGTCGCTGAACGACGGCATCGGCGTGCCGGACAGCCCCGTACTCATGGTGCGGAAGATGTCCTTCACCGATGCCCCGGACTTGAACTGCCCGGTGGTCAGGTTGGCCGGCGGGATCGGGAAGCCGAAATCGTCCTCGAGCCCGGCCGCTTTCTCGCCGTCGCCCTTGCCGGTGCGCCCGTGGCATTCCCAGCATTTGGCGCGGTCCCAGGCCTGCTTGCCGCGCTGGATCAGCTCGGCCGAGGGCTTGGGCGGCACGCCGATAAAGATTGGCGCGAGCGGGGGTTCTTCGAGGAAGTAGAAGTAGGGCTTGTCGGGCTTGCTGCGGTCGGCCGCCAGCACGTACTTGATGTACTGGATCACGGCCAGCCGGTCTTTTTCCGGCAGTTCGTGCCAGCTCGGCATCGCGGTGCCGCGCACGCCGCGCGTGATGGTGCGCAGCAGGTCGCCGTCATCCGGCATGGAGCCCGACGGCGTGAGCCGGAACTTGAACACGCCCAGCGTGAAATTGCGCGGGCGGTCCTTCTGCATGAACGCCGCGGCCGGTCCGTTGCCGTCGCCCTTTTCGCCATGGCAGCCGAGGCAGCGGCGCTCATACACGTTCTTGCCGTGCGCGATCCATTCTTCCGAGCGCGGGATGCTCGTCTGCGAGGCCTCCATCTGCTGCGGTTCAAAGCGGTCGCGCCACTTGCCGCGGTTGGTGCCGAGCTTTTGCAGGTAGGCCACCAGCGCGCGCAGGTCTTCCGTGTCGGCAATCAGGATCACGGTCTCCCCGGTGAATTCCTTGTTGGGGGTCAGGATCACGGGATACTTCCCGCGCTCCGGGACGTAGAGCAGGCCGGCCTGGTTGGGCGTCAGCGCGATGGTCTCGCTGCTGCCGAAATCGAACAACTGCCGGGTCTCGGGCGTGTTCTCGATGGTGCGGCGGCCCTGCTGGTCGGTGACCAGCCTTGCGGTGTGCGGCTCGGAAAACAGCGCTGAGAAGCGCGGCATGATCGAGTCGGGCGACAACATGCGCGGGTCCCAGAAATGCGCCAGGTGCCAGGCATCGCTGAACTTCAGGCCAACGCGCGAGAGATCGGGGCCGATGCGCCGCGTCGAGAACAGGTGCGGCAGGTCGAACGCATATTCGCCGGCCTGGGAGACCGGGCCCCAGCGCCGGGTCTCGCCGGTGACCGGGCGCACGAACTGCGAGTGGCAGTACCAGCAGCCTTCGCGCGTATAGACCTCGCGGCCGCGCAGCTGCAGCGGCGAGTAGTCGGTGGCGCGCGCTTCCATCCACTTGAGTTCGCCCAGGTCGGTGCGCACCACCTGGGTGACCTTGTCGGTGCGCGACTGCGGCTCCAGCATCGGCAGCACGCCCTGCACGAAGGCGGCCAGCGAGAGGCAGCCGAAGCCCGCGACCAGCGCATAGAAACGCAGGCCGTAGCGGCCATCGGGGCGGCGCGGGGTCATGACGACGCTCCGCGTACGGCGCCCGTGGCGCTGGGTGCCGTGGCGGGCTCCGCCGACAGCACGGTGCGCATCAGGTTATAGACCAGCAGCGACATGCCGATGTCCATCGAGATGCCGGCGGTCGTGCGCACCAGCCAGTAGGGGCGGATGGCCACCAGCGAGTCCAGCCATTCCACGCCGGCCATCAGCATGTAGCCCTGCTGCAGGCCGGCCATGGTCAGGTCCAGTCCCATCAGGCTGATGCCAAAGGTGATCAGCCAAAACGACCAGTTGCCCAGCCGCGGCGACCACAGCGGCCGCGCCACCAGCCGGGGTATGACATAGACCGTGCCGCCGATGGCCCACACCACGAAGGTGCCGAACACCGTCAGGTGCGAGTGCGAGATAACGAAATCACTGAAATGCGTTGGCTGCTGGATCGCGCGCAGGGCCTCGGTCGAACCCTGGAAGCACCCCGCCAGGTACATCAGCGAACCCATGATCAGGAATTTGGCGGTCAGGTTCTGGGTGAAGGTTTGCCAGCGGCCCATCATGGTGCCGAAGAAATTCTGCAATACCGTCCACACCGGCACGATCAGCAGCATCGAGGTGATGATCGCCAGCGTCTCGGCCCAGTCGGCGATGGGGCTGTACAGGTAATGGTGGATGCCGACGAAGGGATAGAACAGCGCCAGCGACCAGAACCCCACCAGCGACAGCTTGTGGCTGTAGACCGGATTCTGCACGCTCGCCGGGAGGAAGTAATAGATCAGCACGTAGCCGGCAGGCGTGATCCACAGTCCCACGATGTAGTGGATGAACAAACCGTGGAAGGCGGCGCTGTTGATGCCGGTGAAGGTGTACGGCAGGATAAAGCTGCCAAGCACCAGGTTCATCACGGTCCAGACAAAGGCGCCAATCAGGTACCACACCGCCACATAGAGCTGCGGCTCGCGCCGGTGCGCGATCGTCATCAGGAACTGCACGGTGGTGACCGTCACCACGAAGAAGATGATCGCGTCGATCACGATCGGGAATTCGCCGGCCTCCAGGCCCTGGTTGTAGCCGAGCATCAGCGAAGCCATGCCGGCAACCAGGCCCAGGTTCCACACCCATACCAGCCAGTGTCCCCAGCGGCCCTTCCAGACCGGCACGCCGCACAGGCGCGGCAGCAGGTAGTAGCACAGGCCGATAAACAGCGTGGAGAAGGCGCCGAAGATCACGCCATTGACGTGCATTGGCCGCAAGCGGCCGAAGGTCAGGTATTGCGAGGTTCCCAGGTAGTCGGGGAAGTTGAACAGGCTGGAGATGGTCACGCCGATGCTGGGCGTGAACATCAGCCAGAACAATCCCCAGTAGAGCCACTTGAGAATAAGCCCGCGGTCGATCAGCGAATCCAGGTCGGGAAATGCTTCGGATGGGTCCGATGTCGCGCGGGCGGCAGTCATATGCTTTTTCTCCTTTTTTTGCAGCCAGCCAAGCGCTCAATGCCTGCCAGGATCAAGCTTGCTGTTGCGGTTCGAGTAATAGATGTAGGCCTCCAGCGCCTTCATGGCCGGCCCGTTGGGGTCGATCTTCTCGCCTTCGTTGGGCTTCTCGATGCACCAGTTGATCATGTCGCGCAGCGTGGCGAACTCGTTCATCTGCTCCTGGAACTTGGGGAACTCATGCGGGTGGGTGTCGGACGCATAGGGGTGGCACATGGCGCAGGCCACACCGGTGTTCGAGAGCTTGACGTTCAGCCGCTTCTCCGCGACGGGATCGCCGTGGAACAGTTGGTCGCCAACCCTTACCTGCTCCATGAACACGTCTTCAAACGCCTTCAGCTGGTCCGCCGTGTGAGGTTCCTTGTGTGCCATCGGCCGGTCGCTGTCGTAGCCGATCAGCAGCAACACGGCCACGCCTGCCGTCAGGGCGCGGGCATGCCATTTGTCGTTCTTCATCATGTCTCTCCTCACGCATTGCTGCGTCGGATGAGGGGGCGGCCGGTCTAGTCTAGATCCGGTCGGCGATGCGCGGGCTGAGGATCTGGTTGCGGTTGTCCTCAGTGCCTGAATCGGCCGGCTGGTCGGCGAAGACCGTCTTGCGCCACATCTTGTACTCGTTCTCCACCCGTCCCTGCGGGGTCATGGTCAGCGTGCTCCAGCCCACGCCATCGAAGTGATCGCCAGGATCGGCGCGGATCATCGGCTTGGTCAGCAGCGGCACGCCTTCCGGCGCGTAGGGCCATGGCCACGAGGTCGCGAGCATGCCGATCGAGCGCAACTTGCCGATCTCGTTGTAGAGCACCTGGTGCGTATGCCCATGGACATTGGTGACATTGGCGTAGGGCTTGAGGATTTCATGCGCCTCGCGCCAGTCGCGGATCCAGAAATTCCACGGCGGGTAGTACTCGTACAGCGGCGTGTGCGTGAACAGGATGACCGGGCTGTTCTTGGGCCAGTTCGACAGCGTGCTGTTGAGCCATCGCAATTGCTTTTCGCCGATCACCGACCATGCGCCGCCCAGGGTGCCGTCGAGCGTGGCCATATGGCCCATGCGTTCTTTCGGCGTCATCTTGCGCGCAGTCCAGAAGTCCGGTGCGCCGGCGATGGTGTTCAGGCCGATCACGCGCACGCCTTTGTGGTCGAAGGTCCAGGGCGTGTTGCCGAAAGTCTTGTTCCAGGTCGACCCCATGTCGAGGTACCAGTCGTGCTCGCCGGGGATGAAGACCTTGCGGATCTTCACTTCCTTGAGCAGTTCGGCGCCGAGCTGCAGTTCGACGGGCTCGCCGAGTTGCGCCAGGTCGCCGCCGAAGATCATGAAGTCGGCCGGCGGATTCATCGCCTGCACTTCCTTGAAGGCGCGCACCGTCTTTTCCACGAAGCGCGAGTTGAGCTCCCTGGGGTAGAGGTGTGTGTCGGAGACCCAGGCGAAGCGGAAGCTCTGGCCGGTTTGCCCGTAGGCCACGTCAAGGGTATTCAGGAGCGGGAAGAATCCGCATGCGGCGGCGCCCGCAACGCCTTTGAGCAGCGCCTGGTGCAGGAATGTGCGGCGCGTCCATACTGCTGCGCCGTCCGGGCGATCGCCCGGACCGGCCAGGGTCCGGTGCAACTCGCGTCGTTCGAGTTCAAATGAGTTCATCTGGCGGTCCTCCGCCCCCCGGGGGATGATGAAAATGGCAGCGGCGAAACTGAACGCTTTATTTCTTTTTGAGTTCGATCGAGAGTTTCGCGGTCTGGCCGCCGGCTACCGTGACTGGCGTCTCGGTGTCGCCGGTGTAGTACTGCGTGGCGACCAGGGTGTAATTGCCTGGCGGAATGTCGTCGATGCGGAAGCTGCCGTCGTCGCTGGTCAGCGCGTAGTACGGGCTGTCGGCGACATAGATGTGGGCCAGCATCCAGCCGTGCGCGTCGCACTCGACCCGGACCAGCCCGGGCCGCGGCAGTTCGCGCGTGATCTTGACCCCTTTGTCCGGTAGCGCAAGGTTGAACGCCGTGCGCTTCCCGTAGAAGCCGTGGGTGTTGTGCAGTATCGGATCGGAGCTGGTCACTTCAAGCTTGCCGGGCCGGATCACCTGCACGGCAGGCTTGAAGATGCACTGTTCCTGGTCGAGCACCGGGACCTTGTCGGGCGCACCCCAGGCCTTGCCCTTGGGCACTTCCTTCAGGTACACGACGGCATCCTGCACGCCCTTGCCGGCGCCCACGCGGATCTGTGGTTCATCGCGCGGGCCGCCGCAGACTTCGCGGTCCTTGGTGGGGATGATCTTGCGGATCGGGACGGTGCCCTGGAAGGTGACCTTGCCTTCGATCTTGCCGCCGCCGCTGACCGGGGCGACTTCATAGGCAAAGGTGGGGACGCTGAACAGGCAGAGCACTGCCAGTTGCATGCAGCAAGCCTTGCGAAGAAAGAAACACATGATGTTTCCCACTCCCGAGCGCACCATGCGCGCTCAACTACTGAGTCCCCCCGGACAGTTCAAGGGTCCAACTGGGCACTATTGATTATCGCTGAAGCATAGTACGCAGGCAGGTCGAAGCAAAGCGCAACTGACATTTTGTGCGCATGCGCGTGATGCCGCGGACGCTCACAGGGAGCAATGCGCTCAATGCAGCATCACCCGCGACACCGCCGCCACCAGCGGCTTGCGTACCGCCCGCTCCACGCCGCGGTGCAGGTGTAGCGGGCGCAGCAGCATCTTCACTGTCATGTCGATCGGCAGGTTCTTGCGGATCACGGCGCTGACGCGGGAGTTCAGCGCCTTCACTTCCTGCTCAGAGACCTCGTCGACGCCGCGCTCCATGCGCAGCACGTTGCGCAGGGCGATGGCGGTATCCTCGTTCTTGATCTCCAGCAGCCGGCGGGCCAGCGCGCGGAACACGCGCATCCGGCCCAGGCGTTCTGACGCGGCAAAGCGGCTGAAGAACTGATAGAAGTGCTTGTAATGCCGAACCTCGTCGTTGGCGATGCGGCGGGTCAGGCCGCGCAGCACCGGCTCGTCGCTGGCCCGTTCCAGCGCGCGGTAATAGGCGGCGGTGCCGGTTTCGACCACGCAGCGGGCGGCCATTTCCAGGGCTTCGGTCGGCTCGAACTGGTCGATCGAGCAGGTCAGGCTGTACTCGTCGAAGAAGCGCGCATAGCCGGCTTCCCAGTCGAAGTCCGGCCAGACATGCTCGATATAGCGGCGCAGCGCCAGGCCGTGCTGCAGTTCCTCGGCCTCCCAGTGCTGTGAAAGCCAGCCGGCGGCGTCCGGCACGCGGGCGTAGTAAGTGGCGAGATTGCCGGCATAGGTATCGGAGCCGCTTTCGATAAACGAGGCCGACACCAGCAAGTAGAACAAGTCGCGGTCGTCGCGGACGCGCTCTACCTCGATTGCCTGGTAATTGATGTCGCTGACAGACCACGGCCGAGCGGCCGCCGACAGTTCACGCATGCTTGGTCCTCCTGGAAATTGCCGCAAGGCAGGGCTTCGGGGGCTTTCATGGGTGCGCGGCTCCCGGAGCGTTTCCGGGATCACGCCGACAGAGCAGAGACTAGCATTTACCCTAATTAGTTTCCCGGCCACTTCACATGCGCGCTGGCTCGGCGCGCAGCTGATGGATGCCAAAGTGCTTGCGGTATCCCCTGTAAGGGGCGGAAAAGCAAAGGAAATGCGCGGAGGAAGATGGCGCCGGGGCAACCGCCAAACGAGCCGGTGAAGGCATCTGCGATGGTATGATTAGCCCCAATTCTCGGGCCCGGGGGGCATTTTGAGGCGCAGGCGGCACGCCGCGCCAACTCTCGCGCAGCCCGGCTTCTGAACGTGGCTATAGCCCCGATACCAGGCTGCGCGCGGTACCCCAAGACGGACCGCTGGCGGCCGATACCACACGAGAAACCGTGCGACTATCCTCGATCAAGCTGGCGGGCTTCAAGTCATTTGTCGATCCCACCAATTTCCAGGTGCCGGGCCAACTGGTCGGCATCGTCGGTCCCAACGGCTGCGGCAAATCCAACATCATCGACGCGGTGCGCTGGGTGCTGGGCGAGTCACGCGCTTCCGAGTTGCGCGGCGAGTCCATGCAGGACGTGATCTTCAACGGTTCCACGGCGCGCAAACAGGCCGGCCGGGCCAGTGTCGAACTGGTGTTCGACAACGCCGAAGGCCGCGCCGCCGGCCAGTGGAGCCAGTACGCCGAAGTGGCGGTCAAGCGCGTGCTGACCCGCGACGGCACCTCGTCCTACTACATCAACAACCAGCCGGTGCGCCGGCGCGATATCCAGGACATTTTCCTGGGCACGGGCCTGGGCCCGCGCGCCTACGCCATCATCGGGCAGGGCATGATCTCGCGCATCATCGAGGCCAAGCCCGATGACATGCGCATCTTCCTGGAGGAAGCCGCGGGCGTGTCCAAGTACAAGGAACGCCGCCGCGAGACCGAGAACCGCCTGTCCGACACGCGCGAGAACCTGACCCGCGTCGAGGACATCCTGCGCGAGCTCGGTGCCAACCTGGAAAAGCTCGAAGGCCAGGCCGAAGTCGCGCAGCGCTTCAAGACGCTGCAGTCCGATGGCGAAGAGAAGCAGCACCTGCTGTGGCTGCTGCGCAAGCGCGAGGCACAGGTCGAGCAGGAACGCCACCAGCGCGCCATCGAGCAGGCCCAGATCGACCTGGAAGCGCAGACCGCGCAGCTGCGGCACGTCGAGGCCGAGCTGGAAACCATGCGTGCCGCGCATTACGCCGCATCGGATGGCATGCACGCGGCGCAGGGGGCCCTGTACGAAGCCAATGCCGAGGTCAGCAAGCTCGAGGCCGAGATCCGCTACGTGGTGGAGTCGCGCAATCGCGTGCAGGCGCAGATCGCCGCGCTGACGACGCAGCGCGAGCAGTGGCAGGGCAAGGCCGAGCAGGCCACCGATGAACTGGCGCAGGCCGAGGAAAACCTCGCCGTGGCCGAAGGCCGCACGGTCGAGGCGCAGGAGGCCGTGGCGCACAAGAACGACGAACTGCCGACGCTGGAAGGCCAGTGGCGCGATGCCCAGCAACTGCTCAACGAGCAGCGCGCCGGCATCATGCAGGCCGAGCAGGCGCTCAAGCTCGAAGCCGCGCAGCAGCGTAGCGCCGACCAGATGCTGCAGCAGCTCGAACAGCGCCGCGAACGCCTGTCGGGCGAGGAAAAGGGGCTGGACCGTCCCGATGAAACCCGGCTGGAACAGGGCCGCGCCGAGCTGGCCGAACAGGAGGCGCTGGTCGAGGAAGCCCAGGCCGTGCTGGCCGATGCTGAAGACAGCGTGCCGCGCCTCGACGAAGAGCGACGCGCCGCTCAGGCGCGTGTGCATAGCGAAGCCGCCGCAATCGCTTCGCTCGAAGCGCGTCTGCATGCGCTGCGCCAGTTGCAGGAGAACGTGCAGACCGACGGCAAGGTGCAGCCGTGGCTGGCCAAGCACGGGCTGGCCGAGCTGCCGCGCCTGTGGAAGAAGGTCCATATCGAGCCGGGCTGGGAAAACGCGCTTGAATCCGTGCTGCGCGAGAAGCTGAATGCGCTGGAAGTGTCCAACCTGGACTGGGTCAAGGCCTTCCTGACGGACGCGCCGCCGGCCAAGCTGGCGTTTTACTCGCCGCCGGCCGCGGCCCGTCCGCTGGAAACGCCGGCGGGGCTGCGTCCGCTGATGTCGCTGGTGCAGATCACCGAGCCGGGCATCCGCGCGGTGATGCAGGACTGGCTGGCCGACATCTTCGTTGCCACCGACATGGCGCAGGCTTTGGCCGCGCGCGGCACGCTGCCCGAAGGCGCGTCGTTCGTGGTGGCCGAAGGCCACGTGGTCGGCCGCAACGCGATCCAGATCTACGCCGCTGATTCCGAGCAGGCCGGCATGCTGGCGCGCGAGCAGGAAATCGAGAACCTGCAGAAGCAGGCGCGCGCGCAGGCGCTGCAGTCGGACGAAGCCAAGACCCAGGCGGTGCGCGCCGAGGCCGCCTACACGCAGGCCAGCCAGGCGCTGGGCGAGGCCCGCTCGCGCGCCGAGCAGGCCACGCGCCGCGTGCACGCGCTGCAGATGGACGTGCTCAAGCTGTCGCAGGCGATGGAGCGCTATGCCGCCCGCAGCGGCCAGATCCGCGAGGAGCTCGAAGAGATCCACGCGCAGATCGAAGAACAACGCGCGATCCGCGCAGAATCCGAAGCCAGCTTCGAGCAGCACGATGCCGCGCTGGCCGAGATGCAGGCCTCGCACGAAGACCAGCAGATGGCCTTCGAGGCGCTGGACAGCAAGCTGTCTGGCGCGCGCCATCAGCTGCGCGACTTCGAGCGCGCGGCGCAGGAAGCGCTCTTCGCCGAGCGCAACCTGTCCAGCCGCATCGACGAACTGCGCCGCAATATCCAGGTCGCGGCCGACCAGGCCGAGCGCATTGCCGAGTCGCTGGAAAACGCGCGCGCCGAGCTCGAAACCATCAACGAGCAGACCGCGCATACCGGCCTGCAGGATGCGCTGGAGCTGCGCGCCGAGAAGGAAGAAAAACTCACCATCGCGCGCACCGAGCTGGACGCGCTGTCGGCGCAGCTGCGCCAGTTTGACGAGCAGCGCCTGGCCGCCGAACGCAGCCTGCAGCCGCTGCGCGACCGCATTACCGAACTGCAGCTCAAGGAGCAGGCCGCGCGCCTGAACCAGGAGCAGTTCAGCGAGCAGCTGACCGAAGCCAAGGTTGACGAAGAGGGGCTGGCGCACAAGCTCACCGGCGACCTGAAGCCGTCGTACCTGCAGGGTGAGGTCACGCGCATCAACAACGCCATCAACGCGCTGGGCCCGGTCAACATGGCCGCGCTGGATGAACTGGCGGCGGCGCGCGAGCGCAAGACCTTCCTCGATGCGCAGTCGGCCGACCTGAACGACGCCATCAATACGCTGGAAGACGCGATCGCCAAGATCGACCAGGAAACCCGCGCGCTGCTGCAGGGCACTTTCGACCAGGTCAACCACCATTTCGGCGAACTGTTCCCGTCGCTGTTCGGCGGCGGCCAGGCGCGCCTGATCATGACCGGCGAGGAAATCCTTGACGCCGGCGTGCAGGTAATGGCGCAGCCCCCGGGCAAGAAGAACTCGACCATCCACCTGCTGTCGGGCGGCGAGAAGGCGCTGACCGCGATCGCGCTGGTGTTCGCGATGTTCCAGCTCAACCCCGCGCCGTTCTGTTTGCTGGACGAGGTGGACGCGCCGCTGGACGACGCGAACACCGAACGCTACGCCAACATGGTGGCGCGCATGTCGAACAAGACTCAGTTCGTTTTCATCTCACATAACAAGATCGCCATGGAAATGGCTCATCAACTCATTGGCGTAACCATGCAGGAGCAAGGCGTTTCGCGGATCGTGGCCGTGGATATGGACGCGGCGGTTTCGATGGCGGAGGCAGCATGAGCAGTAAGCAGGGGCCCCGCGCAGCGGGGCGGCGCACGTCCGCGAATGCTGCGCGCAACCGACACCACCGTGCTGTGATCAACATGGGCGCTTTGGAGATTGCAGCATGAGCAGTAAGCAGGGGCCCCGCGCAGCGGGGCGGCGCACGTCCGCGAATGCTGCGCGCAACCGACACCACGATGCTGTGACCAATATGGGCGCTTTGGAGATTGCAGCATGAAGCTGAACATGGACCTGCAGACCGCGCTGATCGTCGCGGGTTTGGTATTCCTGGCGCTGCTGTTCGGCTATAACCAGTGGCAGATCCGCAAGGCGCGCCGTCCCCGCGAACTGAGCCCCGAGGACGACCTGCCGCCGATGCGCGAGCCGGTGGCCGGCCACGCCACTGCGCCGGAGACCGCGGCGCGGCTGCACGAGGCTGCCGCCGAGTCGGTGCAGCGGCGCGAGCCGACGCTGGCGCCGGGCACCCCGGCAGCACCGTCGCAGCCCAACCACGTAGCCGCTGCTGCCGCTGCCGCGGCCAGCACCGCCGATGCTGACGAGGCCGTGGCGGAAGAGGTCGCGGTGGCTGCCGGCGTGGTGCAGGCCGAGCCCAGCGCCGAAGACGACGCCGAGGTCGTATCCGCACCGGCGCCGAGCCCTGCGGTGGCCGCTGCGCCGGCGCCCGCTGCTGTGCCCGCACCCGCGCCTGCGCCAGCATCGATCCCCGCCCCGGTCGCCGCTCCGGCCGCTCCGGCCGCCCCGGCCGCCGCCGTTCCCGACGGCCAGCCCGCACCGGCCGTGGTCGATCCGCTGATCGACTGCATCGTGCCGCTGCACCTGGAACGCAAGGCCTCCGGCGACCGCATCCTGCCGCTGACCGGCCGGCTGCGCCGCGCCGGCACCAAGCAGGTCCATATCGAGGGCTTGCGCGCCGAAGCCAATGCATGGGAGCCGGTCACCGCCGGCCACCAGTACGAAGACCTGCAGGTCGGCGTACAGCTTGCCAACCGCAGCGGCCCGCTCAATGCGCTGGAGTTCTCCGAGTTCATTACCGCGGTGGAGTCGCTGGCCGAGGCGCTCGATGCCTCCGCAGACCTGCCCGACATGAGCGAGACCGTGGCCAACGCCCGCGAGCTCGATGGCTTTGCCGCCGGCAGCGACGTGCAGCTGGGTGTCAACGTGATTTCCGACGGCGCGCCGTGGTCGGCCGCCTACGTGCAGAACGTGGCCACCCAGGACGGGCTGGTGCTGTCGCGCGACGGCACGCGCTTTATCCGCTACCAGGCCAATGCCGAAGGCGTGCAGCGCCCGCTGTTCACGCTGCAGTTCGGCGATACCAACTTCCTGCGCGATGATTTGACGATCAAATCCGGGCGCCAGATCACGCTGCTGCTCGACGTGCCGCTGGCTGACCAGGGCGCCAAGCCGTTCAAGACGGTTTGCGAGTACGGCAACACGCTGGCCCAGCGCATGGGCGCGCAGCTGGTCGACGACAACATGCGTCCACTGACCGAAGCCTCGTTCATTGCCATCTTCAGCCAGCTGGAAGCGCTCTACCAGAAGCTGGAAGCGCGCGGCATGCCAGCCGGCTCGCCGGTGGCGCTGCGGTTGTTCAGCGTCTAGCCGGAGCCTGCCATGACCGTAAAACCACGCGGCGCGCAGGCTGAAGCCTCCGCGCCCGCCGGCGGCTTGCCGCCCGAAGCCGCAGCCAGGCGCGTCGCCTGGCTGCACGATGAGCTCAACCGCCACAGCTACCAGTACTACGTGCTGGATGCGCCCACCATCCCGGATGCCGAGTACGACGCGCTGTTCAGCGAACTGATGGCGCTCGAGCTCGAGCATCCCGAGCTGCAGTCGCCGGATTCGCCCACGCAGCGTGTCGGCGGCGAGGCGCTGGCCGCCTTCGACACGGTGCGCCACCGCGTGCCGATGCTGTCACTGAACAACGGCTTCGCCGACGACGACGTGCTCAACTTCGACCGCCGCTGCGCGCAGGGCCTGGGCCGCACCGCACCCGCGGCGGGCGAGGCCGACCTGTTCAGCGCGGCCGACGCGGTCGAGTATTCCTGCGAACTGAAGTTCGACGGGTTGGCCATGTCGCTGCGCTATGAAGACGGCCGGCTGGTGCAGGCCGCCACCCGCGGCGATGGCGAGACCGGCGAGGACGTGACCGTCAACGTGCGCACCATCAAGGCGATCCCCTTGAAGTTGCGCGGCCAGGCGCCCGCGGTGCTGGAAGTGCGCGGCGAAGTCTTCATGTATCGCCGCGACTTCGACAAGCTCAATGCACGCCAGGCGGAAGCCGGCGAGAAGACCTTCGTCAATCCGCGCAATGCCGCTGCCGGCAGCCTGCGCCAGCTTGATCCGCGCATCACCGCGAAGCGGCCGCTGTCGTTCTTCGCCTATGGCCTGGGCGAGCTGCAGGGCGTGGATCGTCCGCCCACGCACAGCGCCATGCTCGACGGCTTCGATGCGCTGGGCCTGCCGGTGTGCAAGGAGAGGGCCGTAGTCAAGGGCGCGCAGGGGCTGCTCGATTTCTACCGCGATATCGGCCAGCGCCGCGACGACCTGCCGTACGACATCGACGGCGTGGTCTACAAGGTCAATGCGCTGGCCGAGCAGGACCGGCTGGGCTTTGTCTCGCGTGCGCCGCGCTTTGCGCTGGCGCACAAGTTCCCGGCGCAGGAAATGACCACCATTGTCGAGGACATCGAGGTGCAGGTTGGCCGTACCGGCGCGATCACGCCGGTGGCGCGGCTGCAGCCGGTGTTCGTCGGCGGCGTGACAGTGACCAATGCCACGCTGCATAACGAGGACGAAATCCGCCGCAAGGACGTCCATATCGGCGACACGGTGATCGTGCGCCGCGCCGGCGACGTGATCCCGGAGGTGGTGGCGGTTGTGGCCGAGCGCCGGCCGGCGGATGCGCGCGCCTTCGTGATGCCGACGGCTTGCCCGGTGTGCGGCTCACATATCGAGCGGCTGGAAGACGAGGCGATCGCGCGCTGCACCGGCGGCCTGATCTGCGCGGCGCAGCGCAAGCAGGCGCTGCTGCACTTTGCGCAGCGCCGTGCCATGGATATCGAAGGGCTGGGCGACAAGGTAGTCGAGCAACTGGTCGACCACGGCATCGTGCGCACGCCGGCAGACCTGTACAAGCTTGGCGTGGCCAAGCTGGCGGCGCTGGAGCGCATGGCCGACAAGTCGGCGACCAACCTTGTCGCGGCGATCGAGGCGTCGCGCGAGACGACGATGAACCGCTTCATCTTCGCGCTAGGCATCCGCCATGTGGGCGAAGCCACCGCCAAGGATCTCGCCCGGCATTTCGGCAAGCTTGACGGGCTGATGGCCGCCGACGAAGCCGCGCTGCTGGAGGTCAATGACGTCGGCCCGGTGGTGGCGCAGTCAATCGCGCACTTCTTTGGCGAGCCGCATAACGTCGAGGTCATCGAACAACTTCGCGCCGCAGGGGTACACTGGCCGGAAAGCGAGCCGGCCGCCAGGGCACCGGCACCGCTGTCGGGCAAGACCTTCGTGCTGACCGGCACGCTGCCGACCATGTCGCGCGAGGACGCCAAGGAATTGCTTGAAGCCGCGGGCGCCAAGGTGGCGGGTTCGGTGTCGAAGAAGACCGACTACGTGGTCGCTGGCGCCGAAGCCGGCAGCAAGCTGGACAAGGCCGAGGCCCTGGGCGTGCCGGTGCTGGACGAGGCAGGCATGCTTGCGTTGCTGGCAGAAGCGGGCGCTGCGCCCGTGCAGGAATAAGCCGGGGAAACAGGAAACAGCCATGATCCGCGAGATTCTCAAGATGGGCGATCCGCGCCTGCTGCAGGTGGCGCGGAAGGTGGAGCGTTTCAATACGCCGGAACTGCGCACGCTGATCGAAGACATGTTCGACACCATGGATCACGCCAACGGCGCCGGGCTGGCCGCACCGCAGATCGGCGTGGACCTGCAGGTGGTGATCTTCGGCTTCGACCGCAACCCGCGCTATCCGGATGCGCCGATGGTGCCCAAGACAGTGCTGATGAACCCTGTGCTGGAGATGCTGTCGGACGAGCTGGAAGACGGCTGGGAAGGGTGCCTGTCGGTGCCTGGCCTGCGCGGGGTGGTGCCGCGGCATGTGCGGCTGAAATACAGCGGGTATGACCTGATGGGCAACCGGATCGAGCGGGTCGCCGAGGGCTTCCATGCGCGCGTGGTGCAGCATGAGTGCGACCACTTGCAGGGCATTCTTTATCCGATGCGGATCAAGGATTTTTCGAGGTTCGGGTTTACCGAAATCCTGTTTCCGGATTTGCCGGCCAATAGCGACGACTGAGAGCGACGCGAACACGCACGCTGCTGGTTTGCTCCCCTCTCCCGCTCGCGGGAGAGGGGTCGGGGGAGAGGGACGGAGCATCAACGAAGTGGTGCGCTTCACTTCGTGGACACACCGGCCCTCTCCCCAACCCTCTCCCGCGAGCGGGAGAGGGAGCATGCAATCGGCAACGGATCAGGCTGGCGCCAAGCTTTGCACCCGGACACAAAAAAGCGGCCATCCCGGCCGCTTTTCTTCCCACATCAGAACTTCTCAAACTGCCCCAGGAACCGCCACTGCCCCGGTGGCAGGTCGCCCAGCACCACGCGGCCCATGCGCACGCGCTTCAGGCCAACGACTTCCAGCCCGACCTGCTCGCACATCCGGCGGATCTGGCGCTTGCGGCCCTCGCGCAGCACGAAGCGCAGCTGCTCTTCGTTCTGCCAGCTGACCTTGGCCGGCTTGAGCAGCACGCCATCCAGCGACAGGCCATGGCGCAGCAGTTCGAGCTGGTCGGCGGGAAACACCTCGCTGACATTGCGCTCGACCGCGCCTTGCGGGCCATGCCAGACCACCCGTACCAGGTATTCCTTCTCGACGTTCGAATCCTCACCGATCAGCGCGCGTGCGACGCGGCCATCCTGCGTTAGCACCAGCAGGCCGGTGGAGTCGATATCGAGGCGGCCGGCGGGCGCCAGGCTCTTGCGTTGCCACGGGGCGAAGCGCTTGCGCGTGGTGTCGCCTTCCCACTGGTTCTCGGCGGTGAACAGCACAGCCGCCGGCTCGTAGCCGTCTTCGGCCTGGCCGGAGACGTATCCCACCGGCTTGTTCAGCAGCACGGTGACGCGCTCACCCTGTTCGGAGCGCGCTTCCTGCAGGATCTCGATCTCGGCATCCGGGCGGATGCGGCTGCCCAGTTCGGTCACCGGGTTGCCGTCGACCAGCACCCAGCCGCGCGGAATCCATTCATCGGCTTCGCGGCGCGAGCACAAGCCGAGTTCGGACATGCGCTTGGACAGGCGCACCAGGCCGTCGTCATGGGTGGCCTCAGGCGCGTCGTCGCGTGCGGGCTTCTGCGGGCGCGGGGCCGGTGCCTGCGGCCGGGACGTTCCGGTGGCATCGCTGAAGCGGCGCGCCGGCGCGGAGCCATCGCGGCGGCGTTCGCCGGCGGGGGCAGGACGACGAGGACGGTTATCGTCGTCGCCGTAGCGCCGCGGACGGTTGTCGTCGTCACCAGAGCGCCGCGGCGGACGCGACTCATTGCCTTCGAAGCGGCGTGGACGCGCTTCACCGCGATCGTCGCCATAACGGCGGGGACGGTTGTCGTCATCGCCAAAGCGCCGCGGCGGCCGTGCTTCATTGCCTTCGAAACGGCGCGGCCGTGCTTCGCCGCGATCGTCGCCATAGCGGCGGGGACGGTTGTCGTCGTCGCCAGAGCGCCGCGGCGGCCGGGACTCATTGCCTTCGAAACGGCGTGGACGCGCTTCGCCGCGATCGTCGCCGTAGCGCCGCGGACGATTGTCGTCGTCACCAGAGCGCCGCGGCGGCCGTGCTTCGTTGCCTTCGAAGCGGCGCGGACGTGCTTCGCCCCGATCGTCGCCATAGCGGCGGGGACGGTTGTCGTCGTCGCCAAAGCGCCGCGGCGGCCGCGATTCATTGCCTTCGAAGCGACGCGGGCGTGCTTCGCCACGGTCGTCGCCATAACGGCGCGGACGGTTGTCGTCGTCGCCAAAGCGCCGCGGCGGCCGTGCTTCATTGCCTTCGAAGCGGCGCGGACGTGCTTCGCCGCGATCGTCGCCGTAGCGGCGGGGACGGTTGTCGTCGTCGCCAAACCGCCGCGGCGGCCGCGATTCATTGCCTTCGAAGCGACGCGGGCGTGCTTCGCCACGGTCGTCGCCGTAGCGGCGTGGGCGATTGTCGTCGTCGCCAAAACGGCGAGGTGGCCGCGCTTCGCCTTCGGCACGGCGTGGCCGTGCCTGGCGCTCGCCGTCAGCGGGGCGCGGCGAACGCGGCTTGCGCACGTCGCCGCCAGCTTGCGCTTCGCCCGGCACGCGGCGGCCGGCACCCTTGCCACCGTCACTTTGCTGCGCACGCTTGATGCCTTCGGTCACCGCTCGCACGCGGTTCCGGTTCAGGTCCGAAACCCGCACCGGGCGGTTGCCGGTCTTGCGTGCGGCCGTGCCGGTATCGCTTGCGGCCTTGATGCCTAGCGTCTTGCGCTTCGGCGAATTGCTGTCGGTCATATCGTTGATGCTGTCTGCCGCTTCAGATCGCGAGGGCAGCGAGCAAGTCCTGTTCAAGCTGAATCTGCAATCGGTTGTCGGCGGCCAGGCGGCTGCCGTCTACCAGGAACACGTCTTCGACGCGTTCGCCCAGGGTGTTGATGCGTGCCGAATGCACGGACACGCGATGCCGTGCCAGTACGCGGGCGATGGCGTACAGCAGGCCGGTGCGGTCGTTGGCGGACAGCGACAGCAGGTAATACTGGCCGCGCTCGTCCGGGCGCAGGTCCACGCGCGGCTTGATCGGGAAGCTGCGCGACTGGCGCGACAGGCGTCCCTGCGTGGGCTCGGCAAGGGCGCCCTGCTGGCGCAGCTTTTCGCCAAGCTCGTGTTCCACCAGCGCGATGATGTCGCGGTAATTGCCGCGGTCGTTGCCATTCCTTGCCATGCCAGGGTCGGTGACCTGGAACGTGTCGAGCGCGTAGCCATGGCGCGTGGTGTGGATCTTGGCGTCCTGGATCGAGAACGCCTTGCGCTCGAAATAGCCGCAGATGCGCGCGAACAGGTCGGGCTGGTCCTGCACGTAGACCGCTACCTGCAGGCCCTCGCCGGCAGGCGAGATGCGTGCCTTCACCACCGGCGCGGGGCTGTCGACCTTGTCGTACAGGTGCCGCGTGAGCCAGGCGATATCGCGCGCGTCATGGCGCAGGAAGAATGCCACGTCGAGCTGCGCCCACAGCGGCTTGCCCAGCTCGGGGTCGAACGCCTTGAGCCGCAGCGTCGAGATGGTTTCTTCCTTGCGCTGCGCCCACAGCGAATGCGAATCGACCTTGGCGCCGCCGAGTACGCGCAGCGTGATCCGGTACAGGTCTTCCAGCAGCTTGCCCTTCCACGCGTTCCAGACCTTGGGGCTGGTGCCGCGGATATCGGCCACCGTCAGCAGGTACAGCGCGGTCAGGTAGCGTTCGCTGCCGACCGCGCGCGCGAAGGTATGCACGACTTCCGGATCGGTCAGGTCCTGCTTCTGCGCCACGTGGCTCATGGTCAGGTGATGCTCGACCAGCCAGCTGATCAGGTCGGCATCTTCGCGCGCGATGCCATGCTGCTTGCAGAAGCGGCGCGCGTCCTGCGTGCCGAGCTTGGAATGGTCGCCGCCGCGGCCCTTGGCGATGTCGTGGAACAGCGCCGCCACCCACAGTACCCACGGCTTGTCGAAGCTCGCCATCAGCTGGCTGCAGAACGGGAATTCGTGCGTGTGCTCGACGATGGCGAAGCGGCGCATATTGCGCACCACCATCAGGATGTGCTGGTCCACGGTATAGACGTGGAACAGGTCGTGCTGCATCTGCCCGACAATGCGGCGGAAGTTGATCAGGTAGCGCCCCAGCACGCTGGTCTGGTTCATCAGCCGCAGCGCGTGGGTGATGCCCTGCGGCTCCTGCATGATCGCCAGGAACAGGCGGCGGTTTTCCGGGTCGTTGCGCCAGCCCGCGTTCATGATGGTGCGTGCGTTGTACAGCCCGCGCAGCGTGCGCGGCGACAGGCCCTTCACGCCGGGCGTGCGCTGGTACAGCAGGAAGGTTTCCAGGATCGCGTGCGGATCGCGATCGTAGACGTCGTCGCTGGTGATTTCCAGCATGCCCTGGCGCTCGACAAAGCGTTCGTTGAGCACGCGCGTGACCTGCGACTCGCTCGGGAACAGCATGGCCTCGATGTTCAGCAGCAGCACGCTGTTGAGCTGCGTGACGGCCTTCGCCGCCCAGTAATAGCGCCGCATCAGCTGCTCGCTGGCGCGCTTGTTCGTGGTCTGGCGGTAGCCGAAGGATTCCGCCAGCGCGGTCTGCAGGTCGAATACCAGCACGTCCTGGCGCCGGCCCGCCACCAGGTGCAGGCGCGCGCGGATGGTCTTGAGCAGGCGCTCGTTGCGCGCCAGCTCCTGCGCTTCGCGCTGCGTCAGCAGCCCGCGCTCGAACAGTTCTTTCCAGCTGTCGCCCAGGCCCGCTGCCTTGGTCATCCACAGGATCACCTGCAGGTCGCGCAGGCCGCCCGGACTTTCCTTGCAGTTGGGCTCGAGCGCGTAGGGGGTGTCCTGGTACTTGGCGTGGCGCTGGCGCATTTCCAGCAGCTTGGCCTGGAAGAACGCGGCCGGGTCCAGGTCGGCGAGATAGCGCGTGCGCATGGACTCGAACAACTTGCGGCTGCCGGTCAGCAGCCGTGCCTCCAGCAACGAGGTCTGGATGGTGACGTCCTGGCGCGACTCGCGGATGCAATCGTCCACGGTGCGTACTGACGAGCCGATCTCCAGCCCCAGGTCCCAGCACAAGCCGATAAAGCGTTCCAGCCGCCCGGTGGTGTCCTGGTCGGGCTCGGCGGGCAGCAGCAGCAGCACGTCGACATCCGAATAGGGCAGCAGTTCGCCGCGGCCGTAGCCGCCCACCGCCACCAGCGCCGCACCCGCGGGCATCTCCAGGCCGCGCCATGCTTCCACCAGCGCCGCGTCGACGGCGCGGCGCAGGCGCGTGATCAGCGTGCCGACGTTGGCGCTGGCGTTGAAGTCGGCAAACAGCGCCTGCTTGTCGGCTTTGAGCTGGTCGCGCACGCGCGCGGCCAGCAGCAGTTCCGGCGTGGTGTCCATGGAGAGGGCGGGGTGGTTCGTGGGCACGGCTGGAAAAATAAGGGCGCCGGTCAGGCGCCCTGGCTGGTGTGCGACCTCAGGCCGCGACGGATTCCGTAATGAAGGCCGGCGGCGCCGGGGTGCCGGCGGATACCGTCAGCACCTCATATCCGGTCTCGGTGACCAGCACGGTGTGCTCCCACTGCGCCGACAGGCTGCGGTCGCGGGTCTTGACCGTCCACTGGTCGGGCATGGTGCGGATATCGCGCTTGCCGGCGTTGATCATCGGCTCCACGGTGAAGATCATGCCGGCCTTGATCTCGGCGCCGGTGCCGGCGCGGCCGTAGTGCAGGATCTGCGGGTCTTCGTGGAAGTTCTTGCCGATGCCGTGGCCGCAGTATTCGCGCACCACGCTGTAGCCGGCGGCTTCGGCGTGCACCTGGATGGCATGGCCGATATCGCCCAGGCGCGCGCCGTGGCGTACCTGCGCGATGCCCCGCCACATGCATTCGTACGTCACCTGCGCCAGGCGCTTGGCGAGGATCGAGCCCTCGCCGGCGATAAACATGCGGCTGGTGTCGCCGTAATAGCCTTCCTTGGTGATGACGGTGATGTCCAGGTTGACCGCATCGCCGCTCTTGAGCACGCGCTCGCCCGGGATGCCGTGGCAAATCACGTCGTTGACCGAGGTGCAGATCGCGCCGGGGAAGGGCGGGTAGCCGGGGGGCGCATAGTTCAGCGGCGCCGGCACGGTGCCTTGCACGTCACGCATGTACGCGTGGCACAGGCGATCCAGTTCGCCCGTGGTGACGCCAGGCTGGACGAAGGGCGTGATGTAGTCGAGGACTTCGGAGGCAAGGCGGCAAGCCACGCGCATCTGGGCGATGTCTTCGGCGGTGTTCAGGTAAATGCTCATGCTGCGTCGCCAAAAGTGATGGCGGGGCCACTGGCCGCGCCGAATTCGAAAGATTAATGTGGGATTATCGCACCATCGGAGCCTGATCGCAGCCTGCGTGGGGGCGCTTTCAGACGGTGCATCTCCAGGGCCTGCGCTGCGGCCAGGATCGGGCGGCTTGAGCGCTCCGGGCTTTTTTTGCTAGAATAGCGGGCTGACTTGGTTGCGGCGCAGCATTAGACCCGCCAGGTCGGTATTTTGCAGCATCTGCTGCGATGTTTTTTGTTTTTGGAAATCGCTGGCCCGCCTATCCGGGGTGTTCCTTTTCAGGAATGTCGGGGCGGGCTTCAGACCTAACCCTTTGGAGAATCACATGTCCGTTACCATGCGCGAAATGCTGGAAGCCGGTTGCCACTTCGGCCACCAGACCCGCTTCTGGAACCCGAAGATGGCCCCCTTCATCTTCGGTCATCGCAACAAGATCCACATCATCAACCTCGAAAAGACGCTGCCGATGTTCCAGGACGCCATGAAGTACGTGCGTCAGCTGGCAGCCAATCGCGGCACCATCCTTTTTGTGGGCACCAAGCGCCAGTCGCGCGAAATCCTGGCTGAAGAAGCAGGCCGCGCCGGCATGCCTTACGTCGACGCCCGCTGGCTCGGCGGCATGCTGACCAACTTCAAGACGGTCAAGACCTCGATCAAGCGCCTGAAGGACATGGAAGCCGCCAAGGAAGCCGGCGCGCTGGAAACCATGAGCAAGAAGGAAGCGCTGATGTTCGAGCGCGAGATGATCAAGCTGGAAAAGTCGATCGGCGGCATCAAGGACATGGGCGGCGTGCCTGACGCCATCTTCGTGGTCGACGTCGGCTACCACAAGATTGCCGTGACCGAAGCCAAGAAGCTGGGCATCCCCGTGATCGGCGTGGTCGATACCAACCACTCGCCGGACGGCATCGACTATGTGATCCCGGGTAACGACGACTCGAGCAAGGCTGTGGCCCTGTACGTGCGCGGCGTGGCTGACGCGATCCTGGAAGGCCGTGCCAACGCGGTGCAGGAAGTCGTTGAAGCCGCCCGCGGCGACGACGAATTCGTCGAAGTGCAGGAAGGCTGATAGCCTCCGGCCCGCTGCCTGAAAGGAACCGAGAAGGAACCCGATAGCGCGCACGTCAACACACGACAGGCAAGCTTCGCTTGCCGCCCGGTACATCGGGCAGCGCGCAGGGCGCAAGCCGGGGTACGTCGGCGGCAGGGCAAAAAAGGGGGCACATTTGGCGCCCCCTTTTTTCGAATTTGAATTGTTGTCATCCGCCGCAGGCAATATCTGCCGCGGATGCGCTGTAGACCCACCGACCGGGTGCCGCGGGCGACTGCCGGGGCCCGGCGCGAACCATTCAAGGAGTGACAAATGGCGGCAATTACCGCAAGCATGGTTGCAGAACTGCGCGCGAAGACCGACGCGCCGATGATGGAATGCAAGAAGGCCCTGACCGAGGCCGACGGCGACCTGAACAAGGCCGAAGAGCTGCTGCGCGTCAAGCTGGGCAACAAGGCCAGCAAGGCCGCATCGCGCGTGACCGCCGAAGGCGTGGTCGCTTCGTTCATCGACGGCACCACCGGCGTGCTGGTCGAGCTGAACTGCGAGACCGATTTCGTCTCCAAGAACGATGACTTCCTGGCTTTCTCGGCCAAGGTTGCAGAACTGATCGCCAAGCAGAACCCGGCCGACGTGGCTGCCCTGTCGGCGCTGGACCTCGACGGCGTGAGCGTGGAGGCCACCCGCACGGCCCTGATCGGCAAGATCGGCGAAAACCTGACGATCCGCCGCTTTGTCCGCTACGCCAACGGCGGCAAGCTGGTTTCGTACCTGCACGGCACCCGTATCGGCGTGATGGTCGAGTTCGACGGCGACGAAGCCGCCGCCAAGGACGTCGCCATGCACGTGGCCGCCATGAAGCCGGTGTCGCTGTCGGCCGAGCAGGTCCCCGCCGACCTGATCGCCAAGGAGCGCAGCATCGCCGAGCAGAAGGCCGCCGAGTCGGGCAAGCCGGCCGAGATCGTCGCCAAGATGGTCGAAGGTTCGGTGCAGAAGTACCTGAAGGAAGTGTCGCTGTTCAACCAGCCGTTCGTGAAGAACGACAAGCAGACCGTCGAGCAGATGCTCAAGGCTGCCAACACGACCGTGAAGGGCTTCACCCTGTACGTCGTGGGCGAAGGCATCGAGAAGAAGCAGGACGACTTCGCTGCTGAAGTGGCCGCCCAGGTGGCCGCTGCTCAAAAGGGCTGATGTCCGGGGCGCGCCGGCCTGCCCTTGCGGGCGGGGCCGGGCGCCTATAATGCCGCAGGGGCGCCGCAAGGTGCCCCTCTGCATAAGTAGTGCAGCGTTGCGTATTGCGCCACGCAGCACGTTGCACTGCAGCAGTCAGTTTTCGCGGTCGTCTTCCTGTCGCCTGGCGGCAGGGCCGGGCGACCCCGAAAACCGGCTTTCTTCCGCCGACGGCGCGTCGATCCGCGCCGCCGGTGTCAAAAAATCAATCGTCTCATTTGTGTTGAGTCCCAAACGAGCGACTTGCTCCTGTCCGAGGGTAAACATGCCAGCCTACAAGCGCGTCCTTCTGAAACTGTCCGGTGAAGCCCTGATGGGCGACGATGCCTTTGGCATCAACCGCTCCACCATCGAGGCGATGGTGAACGATATTGCCGAGATCGTGAAGCTCGGTGTCCAGGTCGCGGTGGTCATTGGCGGCGGCAATATCTTCCGCGGCGTCGCGGGCGGCGCGGCCGGCATGGATCGCGCCACGGCCGACTACATGGGCATGCTGGCCACCATGATGAACGCGCTGGCCCTGCAGGACGCGATGCGCCATGCCAATATCGAAGGCCGCGTGCAGTCCGCGCTGCGCATGGACCAGGTGGTCGAGCCGTACATCCGCCCGCGCGCCATTCGCCAGCTGGAAGAGGGCAAGGTGGTGATCTTCGCCGCCGGCACCGGCAACCCGTTCTTCACCACCGACACCGCCGCCGCGCTGCGCGGCTCGGAAATCGGTGCCGAGGTCGTGCTCAAGGCGACCAAGGTGGACGGCGTCTACACCGCCGACCCCAAGAAGGACCCGAGCGCCACGCGCTACACCACCATCAGCTTCGACGAGGCCATCTCCCGCAACCTGCAGGTGATGGATGCCACCGCCTTCGCGTTGTGCCGTGACCAGAAGCTGCCGATCCGGGTGTTCTCGATCGTCAAGCCGGGCGCGCTCAAGCGTGTGATCCTGGGCGAAGACGAGGGTACCCTGGTCCACGTCTGAGCGCGGTGCCCGCCGATGCCGCGCCACGGCGCTGGTGTCTGGCCGGGCAAAGAGTAGAATGATTCATTTTCGATCCCGCCCGGCGGGATCATGGTTGGCTGATTTCCGGAGGTTAACATGAGCGTCGCCGACACAAAGAAGAGCGTCGAGCAGAAGATGCAGAAGTCGATCGAAGCCTTCAAGGCCGATCTGGCGAAGATCCGCACTGGCCGTGCCCACACCGGCCTGCTCGACCACGTTCAGGTGGATTACTACGGTTCGATGGTGCCGATCAGCCAGGTCGCCAGCGTTGGCCTGGCTGATGCCCGCACCATTACGGTGCAGCCGTGGGAAAAGAAGATGGTTGGCGCGGTCGAGAAGGCTATTCGCGACTGCGACCTGGGCCTGAACCCGGCCACCATGGGCGACGTGATCCGCGTGCCGATGCCCGCGCTGACCGAGGAGCGCCGCAAGGAGCTGACCAAGGTCGTCAAGGGTGAGGCGGAAGGCGCCAAAGTGGCGGTGCGCAACCTGCGCCGCGATGCCAACGAGCAGTTCAAGAAGCTGGTCAAGGACAAGACCATCTCGGAAGACGATGAGCGCCGCGGCCAGGACGAAGTACAGAAGCTGACCGACAAGTACGTCGCCGAGATCGACAAGATGGTCGCCGAAAAAGAGAAGGAGATCATGACGGTCTGACGCTGTCCCGGCAATTGCCGGGACAGCAGCGACCGTCTGCCATCATGCAGCACATCAGTTCAACGCTCGACGTACCCGATACCTCTTACGTGCCCCGTCACGTTGCCATCATCATGGACGGCAACGGCCGCTGGGCGACCGAGCGGCACCTGCCGCGTGTTGCCGGGCACTCCCGGGGGCTGGACGCAGTGCGCGCGGTGGTGGAAGCCTGCGCCGCGCGGGGCGTGCAGTACCTGACACTGTTCGCGTTCAGTTCCGAGAACTGGCGCCGGCCCGCGGACGAGGTGTCGTTCCTGATGCGGCTGTTCATGATGTCGCTGCGGCGCGAAGTGGTGAAGATGCACGCCAACAACATCCGCTTGCGGGTGGTTGGCGACCTGGGCCGCTTCAGCCCGCGCATCCAGCAGCTGATCAAGGATGCCGAGGCGCGCACCGCCGGCAACACCGGCCTGACCGTGACCATCGCCGCCAACTACGGTGGTCGCTGGGATCTGCTGCAGGCCATGCGCAAGATGCTGGCGCGCTCGCCAATGCTTGATCCGGAGTCGATCGACGAATCGATGCTCGCGCCGCACCTGGCCATGGCCTACGCGCCGGAGCCCGATCTGTTCATCCGCACCGGCGGCGAACAGCGCATCAGCAACTTCCTGTTGTGGCAGCTCGCCTATTCGGAGCTGTATTTCACCGATGTGTACTGGCCGGATTTCGACGCCGCCGAGCTGGACAAGGCCTTTGCCTCGTACCGCCAGCGCGAACGCCGTTTCGGCCGCACCAGCGCGCAACTGGTTGCGCCGGGACTATCGGGCACGGCCTGACACTCTGGCCACTCCTGGCTACTCCAACAACTTCCACGGGACCGCAGCGCATGCTCCTCACCCGCGTCATCACCGCCCTGTGCCTGTTGCTGCTGATCCTTCCGATCCTGTTCCTGGCGCCGCCGGCCGGCCTGGCGGGTCTGCTCGGGGTGATCGTGCTGCTGGCGGGCTGGGAATTCGGACGCCTGATCGGACTGCGCGGGCCCTGGCCTTATGTCTATGCACTGGCCTGCCTGATCGCCACCATCACCTGGCATGACATGCCGCTGCGGCACGCCACCACCTGGCTGCTGGAAGCGGCGGTGGTGTGCTGGGGCGTGGCGCTGGTGCTGCTGGCCCGTGGCGTGCGCACCGCGACGCCGGGCTTTGCCGTGCTGGGGGCCATACTGGGCCTGGTTATCCTGCCCGCGTTTGCCCATGCCACGATGATCCTGCGCGGCGCCGGCATCGGCGTGCTGCTGACCGCGGCCGTGCTGGTGTGGGCGGCCGACGTTGGCGCCTATTTCACCGGCAAGGCCATCGGCCGGCGCAAGCTGGCACCGTCGATCAGCCCGGGCAAGTCCTGGGAGGGCGCCATCGGCGGCTGGCTGCTGGCGCTCATCATCGGCCTGGCGCTGGCCGCCACCCATGCCTTCGCGCCCACGTGGTTCTCGGTGCTGGGCGACCGCGGCGGCCTGGGCTATGTGGCCGGGCTGACCACGCTGCTGGTGGCGGCGAGTGTGATCGGCGACCTGTTCGAGTCGCTGCTCAAGCGGCAGGTCGGCATGAAGGACAGCAGCCGGCTGCTGCCGGGCCATGGCGGTGTGCTGGACCGGATCGATGCCTTGCTGCCGGTGTTCCCGCTGGCGGCACTGATGCTGATTTTTCTCTGAAGCCTTCTCTGAAGCGGTCTGATATGCAGCGCATTACCATCCTGGGCGCCACCGGCTCGATCGGCGAAAGCACGCTCGATGTCGTTCGCCGCCATCCCGACCGCTACACCGTGCATGCCCTGACGGCGCACCGGCAAGTGCGCAAGCTTGCCGGGCAATGCATTGCGTTCCGCCCGGCTCGCGCCGTGGTGGGTAGCGCCGAGGCGGCCGGGGAACTGCAGGCACTGCTGCGCGATGCCGGTGTCGATACCGAAGTCAGCCACGGCGAGGCCGAGCTGGAATCGGTCGCCGCCGACGCGCAAACCGACGCTGTGATGGCCGCGATCGTCGGCGCCGCCGGTCTGCGCCCGACGCTGGCGGCCGCGCGTGCCGGCAAGCGCGTGCTTCTCGCAAACAAGGAAGCACTGGTGATGTCCGGCCGCATCTTCATGGACGCGGTGCGCGAGCATGGCGCCACGCTGCTGCCAATCGACAGCGAGCACAACGCCATCTTCCAGTGCCTGCCTGCCGACGATCCGCGCTACAGCCGCGGTGTGGCCAAGGTGCTGCTGACCGCGTCCGGCGGGCCGTTCCGCACGCGCGATCCCGACACGCTGCACGACATTTCTCCCGACGAGGCCTGCGCCCACCCGAACTGGGTCATGGGCCGCAAGATCTCGGTCGACTCGGCCACCATGATGAACAAGGGCCTCGAGGTGATCGAGGCCCACTGGCTGTTCGGCGCGCCGCCCGAGCGCATCGAGGTGCTGATCCACCCGCAGAGCATCGTGCATTCGATGGTGGCCTACCACGACGGCTCGGTGCTGGCGCAGTTGGGCAACCCTGACATGCGCACGCCGATCGCCTACGGCCTGGCCTATCCCGAGCGCATCGATGCCGGCGTGACGCCGCTCGACCTGACGCTGGCAGGCGGGCTGCATTTCGAGAAGCCGGACCTGCAGCGCTTCCCGTGCCTGGGACTGGCCTTCGACGCCCTGCGCGCCGGTGGCGTGGCGCCGACCGTGCTCAATGCGGCCAACGAGGTGGCGGTCGAAGCATTCCTGGGCGGAAAAGTGCGCTTCACTGACATCGCGCGCTTGGTGGCTCAGGTGCTCCAGGCAGCACCAGCCGGCGCGGCGGACACGCTTGACGCCATCCTTGATGCCGACCGCATGGCGCGCGAGGCAGCGCACGCGGCTGTTGCCGGACTGGCGCTGCGCCACTGACCCGACGGGCCGGCCTGCCGCATCTGCGACAATAGCGCAGCGGCAGGCCCCGGACATGCCGGTACACCCGGGTCCGGCGCGCCAGTCCAGCCACTGTTACCGACGTCCCGACGCCATGCAAACCGTACTCGCTTTCATCGTTGCCCTGTGCGTGCTCATCTACGTGCACGAGATGGGGCATTACCTCGCCGCGCGCGCCTGCGGCGTGAAGGTGTTGCGCTTTTCGATCGGTTTCGGGCGGCCGCTGCTGCGCTGGATCTCGAAGAGCCGCGACCGCACCGAATGGACGGTAGCGGCCATCCCCTTGGGCGGCTACGTCAAGATGCTCGACGAGCGCGAGTTTGACTCCGAACGCGACGCCCGGATCGATCCGGCTGACTTGCCGCGCGCGTTCAACCGCCAGCCGGTCGGCAAGCGCTTCATCATTGTCGCGGCCGGGCCGCTGGCCAATTTCCTGCTGGCGATCGTGCTGTACTTCGCGCTGTTCGCCGGCGGCATGCGCGAACCCGCGCCGATCGTCGCCGCACCGGCGGCCGGTACCATGGCGCATCAGGCTGGCGTGCGCGAAGGCGACCGGGTGCTGTCGCTGACCGCCAACGGCGATACCGAAGCGGTGCGTTCCTGGAACGACCTGCGCATGGCGGTGTTCGCCGAGGGCTTCGGCGATGCGCGCGCCGTGCTGCGCGTGCGCGGCGCCGACGGAGCCGAGCGGGAAGTCACGCTGGCGCGCCTGCCCAATACCGGCGGCAACCCGGAGCAGGATCCGCTCAGCACCCTCGGCCTGCATCTGAAGGGCGGGCCGGTCACGATCACCGAGGTATTGGCGGATTCGGCCGCCGAGCGCGCCGGGCTGAAGAAGGGCGACCGCGTCGTCGCCTGGCAGGGCAACCCGCTGACCCAGGCCAGCGCGCTGATCAAGGCAGTGCGCAGCCAGCCCGGGCAGACCGTGACGCTCGGCATCGAACGCGATGGCAAGCGCCTGGACGTGCCGGTGACGCTGGACGTTGCCGCCCCGCGTGACGGCGAAAAGGATGCCAGCGGCGCACCGGCGCCGCCGGCGGGCAAGCTGGGCGCGGCGCTCAGCCAGGCGGTGGAGATGGAAACGGTGCGCTACCGTCCGGACCAGGCTCTGGCCCGCGCGTTCGGCCAGGTGTGGGACACCAGCGTGCTGTCGCTGAAGCTGCTGGGCAAGATGCTGGTGGGGCAGGCATCGCTGCAGAACCTGAGCGGTCCGCTGACCGTGGCCGACTACGCCGGGCGTGCCGCAAACCTCGGTGTGCAGGCCTTTGTCAGCTTCCTGGCGCTGGTCAGCGTTAGCCTCGGTGTACTGAATTTGTTACCTATTCCGGTTCTGGATGGGGGGCATTTGCTGTATTATTGCGTGGAATTTTTGACTGGCCGGCCCGTACCAGACCACTGGCAGGCAATGCTGCAGAAGGTTGGCATTGCCTGCATCCTGCTCCTGACCTCGCTCGCTTTGTTCAATGACGTCAGCCGAATGTTTCTGGCGAACGGCTAGAAACGCATGTCGGCAAGGGGGCGGTCGTGTCGTCGGACACCGTCGCCAGGGGGCGCCATTGCCATGCGCAGTCCCACGAGGCATGGAAAATCCTGGATGGAATCAAAGAGGGGATCAACATTGATCAGACATAAGCGCATTTCGCTGGGTTTGCTGGCGAGTGCCGTTATTGCAGCCTGGAGCCCGGCGGGCTGGGCTGCCGATCCGTTCGTCGTCAGGGACATCCGCGTTGAGGGTCTGCAGCGCGTCGAGCCGGGTACGGTGTTTGGCTACCTCCCCGTGCGCGTCGGTGAGACCTTCACCGACGACAAGGGCGCCGATGCGATCCGTGCCCTCTACAATACCGGCTTCTTCAAGGACGTGCAGATCCGCGCCGAAGACGGCGTGCTGGTCGTGCAGGTGGAAGAACGCCCGGCGATCTCGCAGCTGGAATTCGTCGGCATCAAGGAATTCGACAAGGACACGCTGCGCCGCTCGCTGCGCGCGGTCGGCGTCGCCGAAGCGCGCTACTACGACAAGGCGCTGATCGACAAGGCGGAGCAGGAGCTCAAGCGCCAGTACGTCGCGCGCGGTTACTATGCCGCCGACGTGCAGACCACGGTCACGCCGGTGGACCGCAACCGCGTCTCGGTCGTGTTCAACGTCGAGGAAGGCCCGGTCGCCAAGATCCGCCAGATCAATATCGTCGGGAACAAGGCGTTCAAGGAAAGCACGCTGCGCGACGAGATGCAGCTGTCCACGCCGAACTGGCTGTCGTGGTACACCAAGAATGACCTGTACTCGAAGCAGAAGCTGACGGCCGACCTGGAGGCGCTGCGTTCTTACTACCTGAACCGCGGCTACCTCGAGTTCGCGATCGAATCGACCCAGGTGTCGATCACGCCGGACAAGAAGGACATCTACCTGACCTTGAACATCAAGGAAGGCGAGCAGTACAAGGTGTCCGGCATCCGCCTGGCCGGCGAACTGCTGGGCAAGCAGGAGGAAATGGAAAAGCTGCTGCAGCTGAAGAAGGGCGACATCTTCTCGTCCGAAAAGCTGACCGCCAGCACCAAGGCCATTACCGACCTGCTGGGCACCTATGGCTACGCCTTCACCACGATCAACCCGCAGCCGAACATCGACCAGGAAAAGCGTGAGGTTGCGCTGACGCTGATGGTCGACCCGGGACGGCGCGTATACGTGCGCCGCGTCAACGTGGTGGGCAACAGCAAGACCCGCGACGAAGTGGTGCGCCGCGAGATGCGCCAGATGGAAAGCTCGTGGTTCGACAGCGAGAAGCTGCAGCAGTCGCAGGCGCGTATCAACCGGACCGGCTACTTCACCGACACCAACATCACCACCGAGGACGTGGCCGGCGCGCCCGACCAGGTCGATGTGAACGTCAACGTAACCGAAAAGCCGACCGGCCAGATCAGCCTGGGCGTGGGCTTCTCGTCCACCGACAAGCTGGTGCTGCAGGCCGGCCTGCGCCAGGACAACGTGTTCGGTTCCGGCACCAGCCTGGGCCTGGACGTGAACACCGCCAAGTCGTTCCGTACCATCGCGCTGACGCAGTATGACCCGTACTTCACGGTGGACGGCATCAGCCGCTCGACCGATATCTACTACCGTACCTCGCGTCCGCTGTACTACACCGGCGACCAGGACTACAAGATCGTCTCCGCCGGCGGCGGCTTCAAGTTCGGCGTGCCGTTCTCGGAAGTCGACACGGTGTTCTTCGGCATCGGCTACGAACGCACCCAGGTCTACACGTCGGTCAACACGCCGAGCCAGTACACCGCTTGGCTGAACCAGATCGGCAAGAACTCGGGCGACGGGATCAACAACTTCCCGTTCACGATCGGCTGGGCACGCGACCGCCGCGACAGCGCGCTGGTCCCGACCAAGGGCCCATACACCCAGGCCAACCTGGAAGTGGGCCTGCCGGGCGGCGATACGCAGTACTACCGCGCCAGCGTGCAGCAGCAGTACTTCTACCCGATCTCGAAGGCGTTCACGCTGGCGCTGAACGGTGAAGTTGCCTACGGCCACGGCTACGGCAATACGCCGTTCCCGGTGTTCAAGTACTTCTACGCCGGCGGTATCGGCTCGGTGCGCGGCTACCAGACCAGCACGCTGGGCCCGAAGGACCAGAACGGCAACCCGGTGGGCGGTGCGTCCAAGATGATCGGTAACGTGGAGTTCATTTTCCCGCTGCCGGGCTCGGGCGTTGACCGCACGCTGCGCCTGTTCACGTTCTTCGACTTCGGTAACGTCTACCAGGAAGGCGCACCGATTTCGTTCAGTGACCTCAAGTACTCGACCGGCTTCGGCATGTCGTGGCTGTCGCCGATCGGCCCGCTGAAGATCAGCATGGGCTTCCCGCTCAACCGGGACGAGACCGACAAGACGCAGCGCTTCCAGTTCCAGATCGGGACGGCATTCTGATTCTGTAAAAGGATCTGTTTTCATGATGACAACATCCAAACTGGTCAAATCCCTGGGCGCCGCTGCATTCGCCACTGCCGCGCTCTGCGCCGCGATGCCGGCCATGGCCCAGGAGGCGCGCATTGCCGCCGTCAATTCCGAGCGCATCCTGCGCGATTCGCAGCCGGCCAAGCTGGCCCAGGTCAAGCTGGAGCAGGAATTCTCCAAGCGCGACCGCGAGCTGCAGGACATGGCCCAGAAGATCAAGGGCATGGCCGACAAGCTCGACAAGGACACGGCCGTGCTGGCAGATTCCGACCGCCAGCGGCGCCAGCGCGAGGTGGCCGACCTCGATCGCGAATTCCAGCGCAAGCAGCGCGAGTTCCGCGAAGACCTGAACCAGCGCCGCAATGAAGAACTGGCGCAGGTGCTGGAGCGCGCCAACCGTGTGATCCGCCAACTGGCGGAGCAGCGCAAATACGACCTCATCGTGCAAGAAGCGGTGTACGTCAACCCGCGCATCGATATCACCGATGAGGTGATGAAGGCGCTGAACACCGGCAGCAAGTAAGCCGCCGCTGTTCGTTCGTACCGTTTTTTTCAGGAAGTACCGCCATGCAGACACCCACACTGGGTCAGCTCGCCACCGAGAACGGCGCGCAGGTTGTGGGTGATCCCGACCTGGCGATCGTTGGCCTGGCTCCTCTCGACCAGGCTGGGGCGGGCGAACTCTCGTTCCTGTCCAATCCGCTCTACCTGCAGCAGGCGCTCGATTCAAAGGCCGGAGCCGTGATCGTGTCGACGGCCGACCTCGAGCGCATCCGCGCCGAGGGCCGTGCCGACGGCCGCAACTGGCTGGTCGCGCGCAATCCCTACGTCTGTTTTGCCCGCGTGGCGCAGCGCTTCGACCGCGAGGCCAATGCCGATCCCCGCGTCGGCATTGATCCGCGCGCCAGCGTGTCGCCCGACGCGGTAGTGCCGGCGTCGTGCTACATCGGCCCGAACGTGGTCATCGAGCGCGGTGCACGGCTGGGCGAGCGTGTCCGCATCCTGGCCAACGGCTACGTCGGTGCCGGGGCCGAGATTGGCGACGACTCGCTGCTGTACGCCAACGTTTCGGTCTACCATCACTGCGTGGTCGGGGCGCGCGCCATCCTGCACAGCGGTGTGGTGATCGGCGCCGATGGCTTCGGTTTCGCGCCAGATATCAGCGCCACCGGCGTCGAATACGTGAAGATCCCGCAAACGGGACGCGCGGTGCTGGGCCATGACGTGGAGGTCGGCGCCAATACGGCGATCGACCGCGGCGCCATGGCCGACACCGTGATCGAGGACGGTTGCAAGATCGACAACCAGGTTCAGATCGCGCACAACGTGCGAGTCGGGGCCCATACGGTCATCGCCGGCTGTGCCGCGGTATCGGGCAGCACGCGCATCGGCCGCTTCTGTGTGATCGGGGGCGCGGCCAACTTTGCCGGCCACCTGACCATTGCCGACCGGACCACAGTGTCCGGCGGTACGTCGATTACCAAATCCATTACCAAGCCCGGGGGCCATTTCACCAGCGTCTTCCCGTTCCTGCCGCACGGCGAGTGGGAACGCAACGCAGCCATCGTGCGCGGCCTGAGCAAGCTGCGCGAACGGGTGGTGGCGCTGGAACGTCGCCTGCGCGGACAATCCGCCGGCTCCCAAACCTCACAAGACTAAGAGAAACATCATGACCGCAGCCGACATTGACATTCGCAAGATCCTGAAGCTGCTGCCGCATCGATATCCGATGCTGCTGGTCGACCGCGTGCTGGAGTTCGATCCGCAGAAGCGCATCAAGACGCTGAAGAACGTCACCATGAACGAGCCGTTTTTTCAGGGCCATTTCCCGGGCCATCCGGTGATGCCCGGCGTGATGATTCTGGAGGCACTGGCGCAGTCGGCCGGCCTGCTGACCTTCGGCGCCGACATGGAGCGCAAGGAAGACGCGCTGTACTACTTCGTCGGCATCGACGGGGCCCGCTTCAAGCAGGTGGTGTACCCGGGCGACCAGCTGCATATGAATGTGACGGTCGAGCGCTATATCCGCGGCATCTGGAAATTCAAGGCATTCGCCACCGTGGACGACAAGGTCGCCTGCGAGGCGGAACTGATGTGCACCGTGAAGCAGGCCGAGTGAGGCCGGCTGCCGCGCTCCCGGAGCGGCGCGCGGCGCGGACGGGAACCTTTGCCGCGCGCATGGGCCCACTCTTCACCAGACACACCACAGGACAGGACGTATGACGCAAATCCACCCCACCGCCCTGGTTGACCCGAAGGCAGAACTGGCAGCCGACGTGACCGTCGGGCCGTTCTCCATCGTCGGCCCCAATGTGCGGATCGGCAGCGGCACCCGGATCGGCTCGCATACGACGGTCGAGGGCCATACCACGATCGGCGAGGGCAACAACATCGGTCCCTATGCCTCGGTCGGCGGCGTGCCGCAGGACATGAAGTACCGCAACGAGCCGACCCGCCTCGAGATCGGCGACCGCAACACCATCCGCGAATTCACCACGATCCACACCGGCACGGTGCAGGACCGCGGCCTGACCAGCATCGGCAGCGATAACTGGATCATGGCCTACGTGCATATCGCGCATGACTGCACGGTTGGCAACCACACCGTGTTTTCCAGCAACGCGCAGATCGCCGGCCATGTCGACGTGGGCGACTGGGCCATCCTGGGCGGCATGAGCGGCGTGCACCAGTTCGTGCGCATCGGCGCCCATTCGATGCTGGGCGGCGCCTCGGCGCTGGTGCAGGACGTGCCGCCGTTCGTGATCGCGGCCAGCGACAAGAGCGGCAACAAAGCCACGCCGCATGGCATCAATGTCGAAGGGCTGCGCCGCCGCGGCTTCGACGCCGGCCAGATCGCCGTGCTGCGACAGGCTTACAAGCTGCTGTACAAGTCCGACCTCAGCTTCGACGAGGCGCGCAACGAGATCTCCGCCTTGCTGGCCCAGTCAGATGCCGGCACCGCGGCGCCGTTGCAGGCGTTCGTCGACTTCCTTGCCGCCACCCAGCGCGGCATCGTGCGCTGAGACCGGGCCGCACATGGTCGACGCCGCGATTCGGGGTGGCTTGCCCACGGGCAACGGTTCTGCCGCCGCCAGGCGCGGCACCATCGCCATGGTGGCCGGAGAGGCCTCAGGCGACCTGCTGGCATCGCTGATGATGGGCGGGCTCAAGGCCCGCCTGGGCGATACCATGGCGTACGCCGGCATCGGCGGCAAGCGCATGATGGCGCAGGGCTTCGTCTCGTGCTGGCCGATGGAAACGCTGTCGGTCAACGGCTATGTCGAGGTGCTCGGCTCGCTACGCGAGATCCTGCGCACCCGGCGCGCGGTGCGCGACTGGCTGCTGGCCGAGCCGCCGCAGTGCTTTATCGGGGTCGATGCCCCGGATTTCAATTTCGGCCTGGAAGTGCCGCTGCGCCGCGCCGGCATTCCGGTGGTGCATTTCGTCAGCCCGTCGATCTGGGCCTGGCGCGGCGGGCGCATCCGCACCATCGCGCGCGCGGTGGACCACATCCTGTGTTTGTTCCCGTTCGAGCCCGAGATCTACGCCAAGGCCGGCATTCCGGCCACGTACGTCGGGCACCCGCTCGCCGACGTGATCCCGATGGTGCCTGACGTCGCCGGGGCGCGCGCCGAACTGGGGCTGCCTGCCGGTCACCGCGTGGTTGCGGTGCTGCCTGGCAGCCGGCAGTCCGAGGTGCGCAACCTTGGCGCCACCTTCTTTGGCGCGATGGCGCAGATGCAGCGCATGGACCCGAACCTGGCGTTCGTGCTGCCGGCGGCAAGCGCGCCGCTGCGCGCCATCGTCGAAGACCTGCACCAGCAGTATCCGGAACTGCGCCTGACCATTGTCGACGGCAAGTCGCACCAGGCCATGGAAGCCGCTGACGTGGTGCTGCTGGCCAGCGGTACCGCGACGCTGGAGGCGGCGCTGTACAAGAAGCCGATGGTGATCTCGTACAAGGTGCCCTGGCTGACCGCGCAGATCATGAAGCGGCAGGGTTACCTGCCGTACGTGGGATTGCCTAATATCCTTTCAGGGCGCTTTGTCGTGCCCGAGCTGCTGCAGGACGACGCCACGCCCGAGGCGCTGGCCCGCGAAACGCTGCTGCAGCTCAACGACGAGGGCAATACCGCCTTCCTGTACGAGCATTTCACCCGCATGCACGAGACCCTCAAGTGCAATACCGCGCAACTGGCCGCCGATGTGGTGGTGGACCTGATGCACAGCCGGGGGACCGTCTGATGGCGCGTCGCAATGCCCAGAGCTCGCAGGCCTCGCCGCAGATGGGCCTGGACCTGGCGCCGGCCGCCGCTGCGATCCAGCGGCTCTGCGGCGTCGATGAAGCGGGTCGGGGCCCGCTGGCGGGGCCGGTGTACGCCGCCGCGGTAGTGCTCGATCCGAAGCGCCCGATCCGCGGCCTGGCCGATTCCAAGATCCTGACCGCCGCCAAGCGCGAGGCGCTGTACGAGAAGATCTGCGAACGCGCGCTGGGCTGGCATATCGCCTTCGCGACGGTCGAAGAAATCGATACGATCAACATCCTGCACGCCAGCATGCTGGCGATGCAGCGCGCGGTGCAGGGGCTGGCCGCCAGCGGCGTGGTGCCGGACCTGGTCCAGGTCGATGGCAACCGCTGCCCGCAGGTGCCGTTCCCGGTCGAAGCCATCGTCAAGGGTGACGCGCTGGTCAGGGCGATCTCGGCCGCGTCGATCCTGGCCAAGGTGGCGCGCGACCGCGAACTGATGGCGCTGCACGAGCGCTACCCGCAATACGGCTTCGATTCGCATGTCGGCTATGGCACGCCGCAGCATCTGGCCGCGCTGGCGGAATTCGGCGCCACGCCGCATCACCGCCGCTCGTTCGCGCCGGTGCGCGAGGCGCTGGCGCAGCGTCCGATGTTCACCGCGATGACGGCGGTCGCCGAGGTCATCGCGGTCAGCGAACTCACCGCCCCTATCCAGGCCGCGCCGTCAGGCGGCCTGCAAACCGACGCACCGTGAAGCATGTCACCTCGCGCGACAACGCGCTGTTCAAGCACCTGAAGGCGCTGGCCACCTCCACCCACCAGCGCCGCAAGGCTGGGCAGTCGTTGCTCGACGGCGTGCACCTGGCCCAGGCCTATGTGGACGCACTGGGCCAGCCAGTCACCTGCGTGGTGTCCGAGCGTCACTACGACCATGCGGAGGTTGCGCCATTGCTGGCGCGTATCGACGCGGAGCGGCTGGTAGTGCTGGCCGACACGCTGTTCACGCAGATTTCCGGCGTGGTCAACGGCATCGACCTGATGCTGGTGATCGAGACGCCTGCCGGCCACCTGCCGGCGCGCGTCGAAGAAGACTGCATCATCCTCGACGGCGTGCAGGATGCCGGCAATGTCGGCTCGATCTTGCGCAGCGCTGCCGCGGCCGGTATCCGCCATGCATTCCTGGCAACGGGATGTGCGTTTGCCTGGTCGGTGAAGACGCTGCGCGCCAGCATGGGCGCCAATTTCCACCTGAACATCGTCGAGCACTGCACCGTGGAGTCGCTGGCGCCGCGGCTGGCGCTGCCATTGCTGGCGACATCCTCGCATGCCGACGCCGCGGTGTTCGATACCGACCTGCGCGCGCCGGTGGCCTGGGTGGTCGGCAATGAGGGCGCCGGCGTCAGCGACGCCTGGATGCAGCACGTCAAGCGCAAGGTCGGCATTCCCCAGCCGGGTGGGCTGGAATCGCTGAACGTGGCGGCTGCCACCGCGATCTGCCTGTTTGAGGCGGTGCGGCAGCGGCGATGAAAAAGCGGCCGGGAGGCCGCTTTTTGTTTTTCTAGTAGTTGTCGCGATCGACCTTGATCTCCTGCAGGATCGTCGTGGCGATTTCCTCGATCGACTTGTGCGTCGAAGACAGCCACTTGATGCCTTCGCGCCGCATCATCGCCTCGGCCTCATTGACCTCGTAGCGGCAGTTTTCCACCGCCGCATATTTGCTGCCGGGGCGGCGCTCGTTGCGGATCTCGGTCAGGCGCTGCGGGTCGATCGACAGCCCGAAAATCTTGCTCTTGAAGGCGTACAGCGCCGACGGCAGCCTGCCGCGCTCGAAATCGTCCGGGATCAGCGGGTAATTGGCCGCTTTCAGCCCGTATTGCATCGCCAGGTAGAGGCTGGTTGGGGTCTTGCCGCTGCGCGACACACCCACCAGGATCACATCGGCTTCTTCGAGGTTCTTGTGGGACTGTCCGTCATCGTGCGCCAGCGAGAAGTTGATCGCCTCGATCCGGTTCTTGTACGCCTCGGTATCGGCGTTCTGGTGAAAGCGGCCGATGGCGTGGGTGGACTTCAGCCCCAGTTCCTTCTCGAGGGGCTCGATGAAGGTCTGGAACATGTCCAGGATCATCGCCTTGGCGCGGCGAAGTGCCTTGTTCGCTTCCTGGTTGACCAGCGTGGTGAAGACGATGGGCGGCACGCCTTCGTTATGGAAAGCCTCGTTGATCTTGCCGACCGCGATATGTGCTTTTTCCGGGGTATCGACGAATGGCATCCGCACCTTGCGGAAGCGCATTTCAAACTGGGCCAGGATCGAGTGGCTGAAGGTTTCCGCCGTGATCCCGGTGCCATCCGAGACGATAAAGACCGTACGAACCGGCGGGCGATCGCTGACCTGGGGCGTTGCAGCGGGCGTCGCCGCAGTCGCTTGAGTGGACGGGGAGGCAGGCTGCGTTCCAGGCTGGGTCCCGGAATCCGCTGTACCGGGCGCTTCTGGCTGGGACATGGGTTGCGCAAATAAATAGATTCAATCTTCCGCAGAAAAGTGCGGCGCAGCACGGTAGAATAGCGGCGATCTTTTCGCTAAGCAATTCCGCGAGGGCCCCCCTTTGCATCAATTCAGGCCCGGAATTGTCGACAATGCGCTGCGCGATGAGAGCCGTAGCGCCGCGTCCGCAACATTGCAACACCATGAGCATGGGGTTGCTTAGCCAAGCGATCGGTCCGGGAACAGAACGCGAACAACATACCGGGCATGCGCAACAAGTTTTCTACTTTGTTTTGAGGCTCTCATGACTAACCAGGCAGATAACGGCGCCTACGTGTTGCCGTTCGAGCAGTTGCGCATGGCTGACGTGGAAATCGTCGGCGGCAAGAATTCGTCGCTGGGCGAGATGATCTCCCAGCTGGCGGAAGCCGGCGTCCGCGTTCCCGGCGGCTTTGCCACCACTGCGCTCGCCTTCCGCGACTTCCTTGCCCACAACAATCTGACCGAGCGTATCTCGCAGCGTCTGAAGACGCTGAACGTCGATGACGTCAAGGCCCTGGCCGAGGCCGGCGCCGAGATCCGCGACTGGGTCGCCTCCGCACCGTTCCAGCCGCGCCTGGAGCAGGAAATCCGTGAGTTCTACGCCCGCGTGTCCGAACGCGAAGGCGCCGAGGCTTCGTTCGCGGTGCGTTCCTCGGCCACGGCAGAAGACCTGCCCGACGCCTCGTTCGCCGGCCAGCAGGAGTCTTACCTGAACGTCAGCGGCATCGACGACGTGCTGGACAAGATCAAGCACGTGTTCGCCTCGCTGTACAACGACCGCGCCATTTCCTACCGCGTGCACAAGGGCTTTGCCCATGACGTGGTGGCGCTGTCCGCCGGTATCCAGCGCATGGTCCGCTCGGACCTGGCTTCGTCGGGCGTGATGTTCACCATCGACACAGAATCCGGCTTCCCCGACGTGGTCTTCATCACCTCCAGCTACGGCCTGGGCGAAACGGTGGTGCAGGGCGCGGTCAATCCGGACGAGTTCTACGTCTTCAAGCCGACGCTGCAAGCCGGCCAGTACCCGATCATCCGCCGCTCGATCGGCTCCAAGCTGATCAAGATGGAATTCACCAAGCCGGGCGAAGCCGGCCGCGTGAAGACCGTCGACGTGCCGGGTGAGCTGCGCAACCGCTACTCGATCACTGACGACGACGTGACCGAGCTGGCCAGGTACGCGATGATCATCGAGAAGCACTATGGCCGTCCGATGGACATCGAGTGGGGCAAGGACGGCAAGGACGGCAAGATCTATATCCTGCAGGCCCGCCCGGAAACGGTGAAGAGCCAGTCGGCCGGCAAGGCAGAGCAGCGCTTCAAGCTCAAGGGCACCGCTCCTGTGCTGACCAGCGGCCGCGCCATTGGCCAGAAGATCGGCACCGGCCCGGTCCGCGTCATCAACGACCCGTCCGAGATGGAACGCGTGCAGCCGGGCGATGTGCTGGTTGCCGACATGACCGACCCGAACTGGGAGCCGGTGATGAAGCGTGCTTCGGCCATCGTCACCAACCGTGGCGGCCGTACCTGCCACGCGGCCATCATCGCGCGTGAACTGGGCGTGCCGGCCGTGGTCGGCTGCGGCGATGCCACCGACATCCTGAAGGATGGCACGCTGGTCACCGTCTCGTGCGCCGAGGGCGATGAGGGCCGCATCTACGACGGCCTGCTGGAAACCGAAGTGACCGAAGTCCAGCGTGGCGAGATGCCGGAGATCGACGTCAAGCTGATGATGAACGTGGGCAACCCGCAACTGGCCTTCGACTTCGCGCAGATCCCGAATTGCGGCGTCGGCCTGGCGCGCCTGGAATTCATCATCAACAACAACATCGGCGTCCACCCGAAGGCCATCCTCGACTACCCGCAGGTCGATGCCGACCTGAAGAAGGCCGTGGAAAGCGTGGCCCGCGGCCACGCCAGCCCGCGCGCGTTCTACGTCGACAAGCTGGCCGAGGGCATCGCCACCATCGGTGCGGCCTTCTACCCGAAGCCCGTGATCGTGCGCCTGTCGGACTTCAAGTCCAACGAGTACAAGAAGCTGATCGGCGGTTCTCGCTACGAGCCGGACGAGGAAAACCCGATGCTGGGCTTCCGCGGCGCCTCGCGCTACATTGCCGAAGACTTCGCCGAAGCGTTCGAGATGGAATGCAAGGCCATGAAGCGCGTGCGCGATGAAATGGGCCTGACCAACGTCGAGATCATGGTGCCGTTCGTGCGTACGCTGGGCCAGGCCGAGAAGGTCATCGAGCTGCTGGCCAAGCACGGCCTGAAGCGCGGCGAGAACGGCCTGCGCATCATCATGATGAGCGAAGTGCCGTCCAACGCGATCCTGGCCGAAGAGTTCCTGCAGTACTTCGACGGCTTCTCGATCGGCTCGAACGACCTGACGCAGCTGACGCTGGGCCTGGACCGCGACTCGGGCATGGAGTTGCTGGCCAAGGACTTCGACGAACGCGATCCGGCGGTGAAGTTCATGCTGTCGCGCGCCATTTCGACGGCGATCCGCCTGGACAAGTACGTCGGCATCTGCGGCCAGGGTCCTTCGGACCACCCGGACTTTGCCGCGTGGCTGACCAAGGAAGGCATCAAGTCGATCTCGCTGAATCCCGATTCGGTGGTCGCCACCTGGCAGAAGCTGGCTTCCTGAGGCATTTGACGTCACAATAACGAAATTAGCCGGCGCCTTAGGGCAGCCGGCTGGCACCGGCCCCTGCGTCAGGTGTTGCATCGGCCCCGCAGGCGCCTCTGGCGCTGCGGGGTTTTTTGCTTTTTGGGAATCGATCGGGAATCGATCGGGAATCGATCGGACGGGGAGTTCGGATGGCGTACTACATCTGGTTCGTGGCGGCGGTCGCGTTGGTGATCGTCGAACTGAATACCGGCACGTTTTACCTGCTGATGGTGGCCGTGGGGCTGGCCGCCGGCGGCGTCGCGGCCTTGCTGGACCAGTCGCCCGCCGCACAGGTCTTGACCGCGGCGCTGGTCGCCGCGGTGCTGATTGCCGGACTGCGTCGTACCCGCTTCGGCAAGCTGCGGCGCGGCAATGCCGCCGCGGATCCCAACGTCAATCTCGACATCGGCCAGGAACTCGACGTCCCCTCCTGGGACGCCAACGGGCGCGCACGCGTGCCGTACCGCGGCGCTGACTGGACCGTCGAGCTCGCGCCGAACTGCGCCGCGGCACCGGGCCGCTACCGTATCGTCGAAGTGCGCGGCAGCACGCTGGTCGTTTCGCCGCGCTGAGCCGTATCCAAGGGTTGCCCGGTGCCAGCCGTGCAACCATCCGCCTGCCGCCGTTCCGGCGGCCCCGTACCGCTGTTTCCTGACTGGAGGGTTGTTACATGCTCGCTTTTCAGCTTGGCCTGTTGCCGCTGATTATCCTTATTGCCGTGATCGTGCTGATCGCCAAGGGCATCAAGATCGTGCCGCAGCAGCACGCCTGGGTGCTGGAGCGCCTGGGCCGCTACCATGCGACGCTGACGCCCGGGCTGTCGATCGTGGTGCCGTTTGTCGACCGCGTTGCCTACAAGCACATGCTCAAGGAAATCCCGCTGGACGTGCCCAGCCAGGTTTGCATCACCAAGGACAATACGCAACTGCAGGTGGACGGCGTGCTGTACTTCCAGGTGACCGACCCGATGAAGGCGTCCTACGGCTCGAGCAACTTCGTAGTGGCGATCACGCAGCTGTCGCAGACCACGCTGCGCTCGGTGATCGGCAAGCTGGAGTTGGACAAGACCTTCGAGGAGCGCGAGTTCATCAACCACAGCGTGGTCAACGCTCTCGATGAAGCCGCCGCCAATTGGGGCGTCAAGGTGCTTCGCTACGAGATCAAGGATCTGACGCCGCCGAAGGAGATCTTGCATGCGATGCAGGCGCAGATCACCGCCGAGCGGGAAAAGCGGGCGCTGATCGCTGCATCGGAAGGCAAGCGCCAGGAACAGATCAACCTGGCCTCGGGCGCGCGCGAGGCGGCGATCCAGAAGTCGGAAGGCGAAAAGCAGGCGGCGATCAATACGGCGCAGGGCGAAGCGCAGGCCATCCTGGCCGTGGCCGAAGCGAACGCGCAGGCGATCCAGAAGATTGGCAACGCGATCCGCACCGAGGGCGGTATGGACGCGGTCAACCTGAAGGTGGCAGAGGAATATGTTGCCGCATTCGGCAACCTGGCCAAGCAAGGCAATACGCTGATCGTGCCCGGCAATCTGGGCGAGATGAGCGGCATGATTGCGTCAGCGCTGCAAATCGTGAAGGGGCAGAAGGCCGGCGCCTGAACACGCAGGCGCGGGCGGGCGGCGCTTACTCCTTGGTGTCGCCCTTCATGATGCGCGCTTTCTCGCGCTGCCAGTCGCGCTGCTTCTCGGTCTCGCGCTTGTCGAACTGCTTCTTGCCTTTGGCCAGGCCGATCTCGCATTTCACGCGACCGCGCGTGTAGTGAAGGTTCAACGGCACCAGCGTGTAGCCGCGCTGCTCGACCTTGCCGATCAGCTTCTTGATCTCGTCGGCCTTGAGCAGCAGCTTGCGGGTGCGCACCGGGTCGGGCTTGACGTGGGTGGAGGCGCTCTGCAGCGGGCTGATATGGGCGCCGATCAGGAACATCTCGGCGTCGCGCACCACCACGTAGCCTTCCTTGATCTGGACACGGTTCGCGCGGATCGCCTTGACTTCCCAGCCTTCCAGCACGATTCCGGCCTCATATCGCTCTTCGATGAAGTAGTCGAAAAAGGCCTTCTTGTTGTCTGCAATGGTCATGCGTGCGGGTAGGGGAACAATGGGTGAAAGCGGGCCGGATCGCTGCAGTGCCGCATGGCAAAGTGCCGCCAGCGACCAGCGTCGGCTAAAATTGACATTTTAGCAAACCAGCCCCGGTACCGGCTTGCGGCCTGGCGCAATGCGCGCGGCATGGCCGGGAGCCAGATTTCCCAATACATGGCAGACGTCCATAAATCCGTGCTGCTCGGCTATTCGGCCGCGCAGATGTACGACCTGGTCACGCGCGTGGAGGACTATCCCAAGTTCCTGCCATGGTGCGGTGGCGTGGAGGTGTTCGAGCAGACCGAAACCATGCTCGACGCCAAGATCCATATCCATTTCAAGGGCATCCAGCAGTTCTTCCACACCCGCAATACGCAGGAGCGCCCCACCCGCATCGATATGACCTTCGCCGACGGGCCCTTCAAGACCTTCAATGGTGCGTGGCGCTTTACGCCGCTGCGCGAGGACGCCTGCAAGATCGAATTCCACCTGCACTACGAATTTTCGAGCCTGCTGCTGGAAAAGCTCATCGGTCCGGTGTTCAGCATGATCGCGAATACCTTCGTCGATGCCTTCGTCAAGCGCGCGGAGGTGGTATATGGCGCCAACTGAAGGCGCGGGCACCGTGCGTGTCGCGGTGTGTTACGCGCGGCCTGATGCGGTATTCCTGAAGGAGATCGACGTGCCCGCGGGTACCACGATCGCCGCGGCCATCGTTGGCTCGGGGCTGCTGCAGGCGTGCCCGGAAGTGGATCCGTCGACCATGCGGGTGGGCATCTTCGGCAAGCTCAAGACGCCCGATACCGTGGTGCGCGAGGGCGACCGCGTAGAGGTGTATCGGCCGCTGACCGCTGACCCCAAGCAAGCGCGACGCAAGCGCGTGCAGAAGCTGCGCGAGGGCGGGGCGCGGGAAGGCCAGAAATGGCTGCGCGGCAATGGCTGAGGCGGACGCCTTGCGCCACTGGCGACGGCACTGACAGCAAGACGGGGCATGATGCCCCGTTTTTGTTTCCGTTCAGCTGCAGTTCTTCTCGAGGCTGGCGCTGGTCTTGACCAATTCGGCCTGGCGCTGCTCGCTGTTCAGGTGCTGCAGCGAGCCGTCCGGGCCCGCTACCGCCGCGCGCATCCCTTGCTGCAGGCCGCTGGCGTAGTTGCGCAGCTGGGCGCAGCGGGCCTCGCGGTCGGCAGCCTCGGTTTCCTTGCGCGCCTCTTCCGCGGCGGCTTTCAGGCGGGAGTCGCGGCGCTTCTGGAAGGCCTCTTCGGCCGTCGGCGGCGGGGCCTCCTTGGTCTTGTTTGCGGCCTTGGCAGGGGCAGGGGCTGGTACTGCCGCGGGGACGTTGCCGCTTTCCGGGCTGGCCGTCTCTACCGGCTGATACTCGCCGGCAAGGCGGCCAGGGGCGCGCAGCACCCTCGCGGCGGCGCCGGACGGCGGCACGTCGCTGTAGACCATGCGGCCGTTGGCATCGCGCCATTGCCAGTAGGCGTTGGCGTGGACCGAGGTGGTAACGGTGACGGCGGCGGCAAGCAGGCACAGCACGGACGATCGTTTCATGGCGAGGCGTCTCAAAGTGGCTGGTAAGGAGCGGGTGCGGCTGAAAGATTGCTGGGCCGCCGGCTGCGCGAGGCAATGCCGCGGCAGGCCTGCCGCGGGCGATGCTAGGCGCCAAGGCATGGCGCCGGTTTGACCCTGGTATTTCTGTTCTGATGTGGCGCGTGTGACCTCCGCGCCATCGTCCGATAGTCTACGCAGACTTGTCGTTGGCGTGCAAGCGTACCGACCAGGCCACGCCGACCATCAGCAACACAATGGCGGCGATTTCCAGCGGTCGCGGCCAGCGATGATCGAAGACAAAGCCGTACGCCAGCGCGAACAGCGTCTCGAACACGATCATCTGGCCCGACAGCGTCAGCGGCAGGCGCCGGCTGGCGATGTTCCACAGGTTGTTGCCGATCAGCGACGCGCCAAGCGCCACCGCGGCGTTGACCATCCAGAACCACTGCCAGTCGCGGCCGCTGTCGCCGGAAGTGAGGGTGTCGCCCGCCACCAGCCAGCCGATGACGGCCAGCACGGCAGAAACCGCGCCGGTCGACAGCCCATACAGCGCCGACCATTCGTTACCGCTGTAGTGCGGGTTGCGCTGCAGGTAGCGCGCGTTGTCGACCGCGTAGAGCGTCCAGCAGACCAGCGCCCCGGCGGCGCAACAGACGCCGGCAATCTTCTGCCAGACCGGCCGCACGGCGTCGCCGGCGGCGGCATGTGCGCTCTGGCCGCCGCCGAACAGGTCGATGTTGATGCAGGCGATGCCCGCGGCCACTACCAGCAGGGGCCACAGCAGCCGCGACAGCGCCACCGCGCCATGGTCGCGCCGGCCCATGATAGTGACCGTGATCGGCAGGATGCCGATGATCAGCGAAGTCGGTCCGACCCCGGCCAGCTGCACGCCGAAGGCCAGCAGCACGTAGTAGAGCAGGTTGCCGGTAAAGGCCTGGCGCAGCAGCGCCACGCAATCGGCGCGGGTCAGCTTGCGGGCGATGCGTTTCATCAGCGGCAGGGCGGCCACGAGCGCCACCAGGCCATATGCCAGGTAGCGCCCGATCGCCAGCTCCCACGGCGAGAACACCGGCAGCAGCTTGGGCGCAATAAAGACCATGCCCCAGAACGCGCCCGCCAGCAGCCCGCACAATACGCCAATTCCCATGCTATTCAACGCCCGATTAAAAGGACGACGAGCATAGCAGACGACACGCCGGAAAACCCATTGCCGTGCATCAGCCAGCCGCGCATTCCTGTATAATTCGCTTTTGCGCCTAGAGGATTTGCTATGCGTCTTGTCCAGAAAGCACTCACATTCGATGACGTGCTGCTCGTCCCGGCCTATTCGGCCGTTCTTCCCCGGGATGTTTCCCTCCGCACTCGCCTGTCCCGTTCGATCGAACTGAACATTCCGCTGGTGTCCGCTGCCATGGACACGGTGACGGAGGCACGCCTGGCGATCTCCATGGCGCAAGCCGGTGGCATCGGTATCGTCCACAAGAACCTGAAGCCCGCCGACCAGGCCCGCGAAGTGTCGCGCGTCAAGCGCTACGAGTCGGGCGTGCTGCGTGATCCGATCACCATTTCGCCGGACATGAAGGTCCGCGATGTGATTGCGCTGTCGCAGCAGCATGGCATTTCGGGCTTCCCCGTGCTGGAAGGCAAGACCGTCGTCGGCATCATCACCAACCGTGACCTGCGCTTCGAGGAAGAGCTGGACGCCCCGGTGCGCGCCAAGATGACCCCGCGCGAGAAGCTGGTGACCGTGGCCGAAGGCGCTCCGCTGGAAGAAGCCAAGCGCCTGATGAACCGCCACCGCCTGGAGCGCGTGCTGGTGGTCAACCAGGCCTTCGAGCTGCGCGGCCTGATCACGGTGAAGGATATCCAGAAGGCGGTCGAGAACCCGCTGGCGAGCAAGGATGACCACGGCCAGCTGCGCGTAGGTGCCGCAGTCGGCGTGGGTCCGGACAATGACGAGCGTGTCGAGTTGCTGGTGAAGGCCGGCGTCGACGTGATTGTGGTGGACACGGCACACGGCCACAGCCAGGGCGTGCTGGACCGCGTGCGCTGGGTCAAGCAGAACTTCCCGCAAGTGCAGGTGATCGGCGGCAATATCGCCACCGGCGACGCCGCCCGTGCACTGGTCGAGCATGGCGCCGACGGCGTCAAGGTTGGCATCGGCCCCGGCTCGATCTGCACGACCCGTATCGTGGCTGGCGTCGGCGTGCCCCAGATCACCGCCGTTTCCAACGTGGCCGAGGCGCTCAAGGGCACCGGCGTGCCGCTGATCGCTGACGGCGGAATCCGCTACTCGGGTGACGTGGCCAAGGCCCTGGCGGCCGGCGCCCACACCGTGATGATGGGCGGCATGTTCTCCGGCACCGAAGAAGCGCCGGGCGAAGTGTTCCTGTACCAGGGCCGCTCGTTCAAGAGCTACCGCGGCATGGGTTCGGTAGGCGCGATGAAGGACGGCGCGGCTGACCGCTACTTCCAGGAAGACAACACCGCCAACGTCGACAAGCTGGTCCCCGAGGGGATTGAAGGCCGCGTGCCCTACAAGGGCTCGGTGATGGCCATCATCCACCAGCTGACCGGCGGCGTGCGGTCCTCGATGGGCTACTGCGGCAGCAAGTCGATTGCCGACTGGCATGAGAGTGCCCAGTTCGTCCAGATCACGGCAGCCGGCATGCGTGAATCGCACGTGCACGACGTGCAGATCACCAAGGAAGCGCCGAACTACCATATCGACTGACGCGCAGCGGTTGCGCCCGCCGTCCGCCGCGGCGGCGGTGCGCTGCCCGCGATCATCGGGACGAGGGCGTGCAAGGTCTGGTGCCAGGTGCGCAGCGCCGCCCTGGTCTGACCGGAATCCAAGCCGGCCCCGACCCTGGCCCCCGGCCGCGCGCTACGCCGGCGTTGCCTGTCCGGCGTGCCTTGCTGCTAGCCGCATCACCGGCGGGGCCCAAGACGAGGAGCGCCAATGAAGGTGTTGCTGCGAGCCGTGCTGTTTTTCGATGCCCTGGTGGACCTGCTGCTGGGCGTCCTGCTGTTGATGTCCCCGTTCACCACGCTGTACGCTGCGCTGCAATTGCCGCAGCCGCAACCCGCGCTGTTCGGGCAACTGCTCGGCGTGGCGCTGGTCGGCCTGTCGGTGTTGCTGTGGCAGGCCGCGTTCAACGGCCACCTGACGGTACCGGTGGCACGCACGGCCGGCTATGTGAACCTGGCCAGCGCGATGCTGATCATTGCCTGGATGGTGTTCCTGGAGTTGCCGCTCGAAGGCGCCGGCAAGATCTGGCTGCCGACCATGGCCGTAGTGTTGCTGTTTTTTGCCGCGGTGCAGATCCCCGCGGCGAAACGCGTGCGCGTGCGCGAACAGCAGTTGAAGATGGAACGCGCGCTGAAGGAACAGGAAACCAGGAAGGAACCCGGCGTCGCCCCCGTGGCGCGCTCAACGAATACCCCAGAATACCGGCGCGAGCCGGTCATCACGCCGCCGCCGGGCTATGGCCCCGGCACGGAAGTCGTGACCGAGCCCGCAACGGAAGACACGCCATCGGCCCATCATGCACGACAAAATCCTCATTCTTGATTTCGGCTCGCAGGTCACGCAGCTGATCGCCCGCCGCGTCCGCGAGGCGCACGTCTACTGCGAAATCCACCCGAACGACGTCTCCGACGACTTCGTGCGCGAGTACGCGCCCAAGGCCGTCATCCTGTCGGGCAGCCACGCCAGCACCTATGAAGACCACCAGCTGCGCGCGCCGCAGGCGGTGTGGGACCTGGGCGTGCCGGTGCTCGGCATCTGCTACGGCATGCAGACCATGGCCGTGCAGCTGGGCGGCAAGGTCGATTGGAGCGACCAACGCGAGTTCGGCTACGCCGAGATGCGCGCCCACGGCCATACCGCGTTGCTCAAGGACATCGAGGATTTCCGCACGCCGGAAGGCCACGGCATGCTCAAGGTCTGGATGAGCCACGGCGACAAGGTCACCGGCCTGCCGCCGGGCTTCAAGCTGATGGCGTCCACCCCCAGCTGCCCGATCGCCGGCATGGCCGACGAAGCGCGCGGCTACTACGCCGTGCAGTTCCACCCCGAGGTCACGCACACCGTCAAGGGCCGCCAGATGCTCGAGCGCTTCGTGCTGGAGATCGCCGGCTGCAAGGCTGACTGGGTCATGCGCGACCACATCGAAGAAGCCGTCGCCAAGATCCGCGAACAGGTCGGCGACGAAGAGGTGATCCTGGGCCTGTCGGGCGGCGTCGATTCGTCGGTGGCCGCGGCGCTGATCCACCGCGCCATCGGCGACCAGCTCACCTGCGTGTTCGTCGACCATGGCCTGCTGCGCCTGGACGAAGGCAAGATGGTGATGGAGATGTTCGCCGGCCGCCTGCACGCCAAGGTCGTTCACATCGACGCTTCCGAGCAGTTCCTCGGCCACCTGGCCGGCGTGACCGACCCCGAGCAGAAGCGCAAGATCATCGGCCGCGAGTTCGTCGAAGTGTTCCAGGCCGAGGCCAAGAAGCTGACCAACGCCAAGTGGCTGGCGCAGGGCACGATCTACCCCGACGTGGTGGAATCGGGCGGCACCAAGACCAAGAAGGCCACCACCATCAAGAGCCACCACAACGTCGGCGGCCTGCCCGAAACGCTGGGCCTGAAGCTGCTCGAGCCGCTGCGCGACCTGTTCAAGGACGAAGTGCGCGAACTGGGTGTGGAACTGGGGCTGCCGCCGGAAATGGTCTACCGCCATCCGTTCCCGGGCCCGGGCCTGGGCGTGCGCATCCTCGGAGAAGTCAAGCGCGACTACGCCGACCTGCTGCGCCGCGCCGATGCCATCTTCATCGAAGAGCTGCGCAAGACCATCGCCACCGAGCAGGACGCCGCCGCGGGCCTGTGCGAGCCGGACCAGGTCGGCAAGAGCTGGTACGACCTGACCAGCCAGGCATTCGCCGTGTTCCTGCCGGTCAAGTCGGTGGGCGTGATGGGCGACGGCCGCACCTACGACTATGTCGTGGCGCTGCGCGCGGTGCAGACCACCGACTTCATGACGGCGCACTGGGCGCACCTGCCGTACGCGCTGCTGGGACGGTGCTCGAACCGGATCATCAATGAAGTGCGTGGGTTGAACCGGGTGGTGTACGACGTGTCGGGCAAGCCGCCGGCGACGATCGAGTGGGAGTGAAATCGGGTTCTTCGGGGACTATCGCCAGCTATCGAAAAGTCGTTGTAACATGTTGATTTTTAACAAAATACGTTGCGGCACCTATCGATGACTATCGCCGCCCAGCGGAACAAGTTGGCGGTAGAAGTGGCGGTAGAACTTGGAGGCCGGATTTAGATCCTCCCGTTTACTATCTGGACCAAATCGGTCTTTGACGGTAAAAGTCTCCTGAGGAAAGCTTGTTTTATGCGGCTTTCCGGGCATCAGCAGGTCTCCTGACCCCTGACGGTAAAAGCCGTCATGAACAGGAGGAAAAACCTCGATGCTTACCGACACCGCACTGCGGAACCTCAAGCCTAAGTCCAAGACTTATAAGGCTTTTGACCGCGACGGCATGTACGTGACGGTATCGCCCAGCGGTACCGTCACCTTCCGCTACGATTACCGTCTCAACGGGCGGCGGGAAACGCTGACCATCGGCCGCTATGGGCCGGCCGGTATCTCGCTGGCCCTTGCTGACCGCTGCCAAGAGCTTCGGCGACATGACCGCCCGGTGGCTCGCCGACGCCCGGATGGCCGACAGCACACGGGCGATGCGCAAGAGCATCGTCGATCGGGACATCCTCGCGGCCTTCCAGAACCGGCTGCTCAATGAAATCACCGCTGATGACCTGCGTGCCTTGTGCAACAAGGTGAAGGCACGCGGTGCGCCCGCCACCGCGGTGCATGTCCGCGACATCGTGAAACAGGTCTATGCCTTCGCCATCCTGCATGGCGAGAAGGTGGATAACCCGGCTGACGACGTGGGTGCAGCCTCGATCGCGACGTTCGTGCCGAAGGATCGCGCCTTGTCGCCGCTGGAGATCCGGCTCATGGCGCGGCAGGTGGAGTCCGTGGCGACCTATCCGACAATCCGGCTGGCACTGCGCCTAATCCTGCTGACGTTGGTGCGCAAGAGTGAGTTGATCGAAGCGACTTGGAACGAAGTCGATTTCGAGAATGCGATTTGGACGATTCCGAAGCAGCGGATGAAGGGGCGCAACTTGCACGTCGTTTACCTCTCGCGCCAGGCGCTCGACATCCTCGTGGCGTTGCATACCTGCGCGGCAGGCTCCAAATTCGTCTTGCCGTCGCGCTACGACGCCGACCGCTGCATGTCGAAGGCAACCTTGAGCCGGGTTACACAGATCGTGGCCGAGCGGGCCAAGGCCGCCGGATTGCCGCTGGAGCCGTTCACCGTCCACGACCTGCGCCGTACCGGCTCGACGCTGTTGAATGAGGTCGGCTTCAACCGCGACTGGATCGAGAAGTGCCTGGCGCATGAGGAGGGACGTTCCTCGCGCTCCGTCTACAACAAGGCCGAGTACGCAGACCAGCGGCGTCACATGCTGCAGGAGTGGGCCGACATGGTCGATGCCTGGATCGATGGCCGGACGCACGTGCCGACGCTGATGCCCGAAAACGTGTCGGTGCCGGTGCTGAGCGCGACGTTGTGAAGGTGTCCCTATGGCTCTGATACTCGGGCGTGCCGCAGATCACTTGCCAGCGGTTCATGATCGTGGAAAAAACAGCACCTTGAGTGAACTAATTTTCAATTTTTTAAACCAAAGTAGGTTGGCCGAGGTTTATAAATGGTGTATTTTGAGCATCATGAGTGATCAAAATACTGGAAAGCTAAACCGCCTCCTGACCCAACTGGGCGACACCACCCTGGTTTCCAGCCGGTGGCTGCGGGCACAGGGCTATTCCAACAGCCTCGTCGCACGCTACGTGGACAGTGGCTGGCTGGTGTCGCCGGCGCGTGGCGTGTATTTGAGGACGGGCGGACGCTTGCAATGGGAGGGCGCGGTCCGCAGCCTCCAGGTCGGCGAGGCGTTGTCGCTGCATGTCGGGGGGCGTTTCGCGCTCACCTTACAGGGGCACGAGCACTACCTGCGCCTGGGCGAAGCCGGGACGGTCACGCTCTATGGGCCAGACCGGCTTCCAGGGTGGGTGAGCAAGCTGCCGTTGAGCGAGCGCTTCAAATTGCGAGGCAAGGGGCCATTCGACCTGCCTGCATTGCGCTTCACGCCCGAAATGCCGGAGAACGCGTTGCTCGATCAGGGATTGGCATGGCATGAGACCAACGCCGGGACGGATGCGCTGGCTTGCTCCACCCCGGAACGGGCCATGCTGGAGTTGTGTGATGGCGTGACGGATGCGGCGTTGGTCTATGAGGCCGATGCCTTGATGCAGGCAATGACCACGCTGCGACCGCAACGGGTCGGCATGCTGCTGCGCCATTGCCGCAGCATCAAGGCCAAGCGTCTGTTCCTGGCCCTGGCCGAACGGCATCGGCATGCGTGGCTGTCGCATGTGCCGCTCCAAGGTGTCGATCTGGGCAGGGGCAAGCGCGCGCTGGTGCTCGGCGGCCGGTTGCACCCGACCTATCAGATCACCTTGCCTGGAGACCTGGATGAACACCTGGCTTGATCAATGGGACAGGCGCTACACCGACCGGGTGCAATTGCCGGTCGACATCCTGCCGGTGCTCGCACAGGAGCCGCGCTTCGCGCTCAAGGGCGGCACGGCGATCAATCTGTTCGAGCATGATCTGCCGCGGTTGTCCGTGGATATCGACTTGGCCTGGTTGCCGATGCAGGACTATGCCGTCGATGCGGCCCAGATCGAGGCGGCAATGGCGCATTTGGCCGGCGTGCTGCGCGCGCGGCCGTGGCAACTGCAGGTGCAGTTGTCAGCGGGCGAGGGCGGCCGCGTGGCGACGCGGCTGGTGGTCAGCCGTGGCCGGGCGCGCGTGCAGATCGAGACCACACCGGTGATGCGTGGCACCGTCCATCCGGTACGGGAGATGGTGGTCAGGCCCAAAGTGGAGGAGGCATTCGGATTCGCGTCCGTGCAGGTGCTCGACTTTGCGGACCTCTATGCAGGCAAGCTGGCTGCAGCACTGTCGCGCCAGCATCCTCGCGACCTGTTCGATGTCAGCCTGCTGCTCGAGGACGAGAGGGCAGACGGAACGCTCTGGCGGACCTTCCTCGTTTATCTGACCTGCAGTCCCAAGCCGGCTTGGGAGATGCTGGCGCCCAGGGAGCCTGCAGACTTCGAGGCGACGTTCAACGCGCACTTCCGCGGCATGACGTCCGAGCCGGTGAGCGTGGAGCAATTGCTGCAGAGCCGCGCGCGATTGCTGGAACAGGTCGCGGCCTGGCTGGACGAACCTTCCCAGGCGTTCCTGCGTTCGGTAGAGGTCGAGCAGCCGGATTTCGGGTTGATCGACCTGCATCATGCGCTGGACCTCCCGGGTGTATGACGCAAGCTGTACAACTTGGCTGACCCATCTTCGTAGAGAGCTTCGGCGGGTCAAGATGGAGCGCGATATCTTGGCAAAAGCCGCGGCCTGGTTCGCCCGGGAGACCGGAACGGTACCCGACAAGGGTTCGAATTCATGAAGGCGAATCAGGACACCTGGCCCTTGGCGACCATGGCACGGCTGCTCAAGGTCTCGCGCAGTGGTTTCCATGCGTGGAATCAACGCCGGCCATCGGCCCATGCGCTGCGGGATATGGAGTTGCTGGCATGCATCCGGGTCATCTACACGCGTTCGCACGGCACCTATGGCATGCCGCGCATTCACGCGACGCTGGCCCGGCAAGGAATACACGTCGGGCGCAAGCGCGTGACGCGTCTGATGCGTGAAGCGGGCCTGCGCGGCGTGAGCCGGCGCCGCTGGGTAAAGACCACGCGGCGAGCACCTGGGGCACGACCGGCTCCGGATCTGGTGCAGCGCCACTTCCAAGCTGACGCACCGAACCGTCTGTGGGTCGCCGATGCGACCTACATACCGACCGCAGCGGGCTTCTTCTATCTCGCGGTGGTGTTGGATGTGTTCAGCCGCCGGATTGTGGGCTGGGCCATGGGCAGCCATCTGCGTACCGAGTTGATGCTGCAGGCGCTGGATATGGCGCTCGCGCAGCGCCGCCCCGAGGATGTCATTCACCACTCGGATCAAGGGTGCCAGGGCGCAGTACACCTCCATTGCGTTCGGGCGACGTTGCCGTGAAGCCGGTGTGCGCCCGTCAATGGGTTCGGTGGGAGACGCCTTCGACAATGCGATGTGCGAGAGCTTTTTTGCCACGCTCGAATGCGAGCTGCTCGCGCGCGCTCGCTTTGTCTCGCACGACGAGGCCCGCCAAGCGTTGTTTACTTTCCTCGAAGGCTGGTACAACCCGCACCGCCTGCACAGCGCCCTGGGCTATCTCTCGCCGCAGGAATTGGAAAAGCTACCTGTCGGTGTCATGAATCCGCCGCTACACCGGGCCTACACCGCTCCATCACAAGGAGAAAACCCATCGACATGAAATTCAAATGCAGAACTGTCCGATGAAACGGGGTAACCCCAAGGCCAATATCTGGAGGCCTATATCGTCGACTCGGCCCAGACCGTGAGCAATCTCCAATGCGGTCAGCACCACTCGAGCTTTTTGCTCAGCGTACTGTTGTTGCCGCCGGCCGTTTGTTGAAGGGGCGCTGTGGTGCTAGGCTGAAGACGAATCTTCCCGCCCAGGCGGAGACACCAATGGTCGAAGCTTCCGGACTGAAGTCGGGCATGGTCATCATGCTTGAGGGCGAACTTCATACCGTTACCAGCGCCGGGTACCACGCCGGCAGTGGACAACAGGGAAGTGCAGTTTTCGCCAAGTTCAAGAACCTGAAAACTGGCCACATCAAGGAGTTGCGGTTACGCCCGAGCGACAAGCTCGAAGAGGTCGCGCTCGATCACCAGGAGATGGAATACCTGTACACCGATGGTGTCGCCTTCTATTTCATGAATCCCGAAACCTTTGAGCAGATCAGTTTTCCGGCAGAAGCCATCGGCGCCTATCAAAAATTTCTTCGCCCCGGTATGCGAATCCCGGTGCAGCTTTATGAGGGCGAGCCAGTCACCATCGCATTCCCCCCTGCGGTCGAGCTAACCATCGTGTCCACGCCGCCGGGCCTGCACGAGCATGAAACCTCTACTTTCAAGACAGCCATGCTGGACAACGGCATGGAAGTTCTCGTTCCTCAGTTCATCAAGGAAGGGGACACGGTGCGAATCGAGGCTGCTTCAGGAAAATATCTGGAGCGGGTAAGGCGCGGAACGCGAAAATCGTGACTCCCGTGCCGTGCCATCGCGCCCTGCATGCGCGGCGCAGCTTACAGTCCCGTTGGGATGGGACCGGCAGGGGCGGCAGTACCGTATCCGGTACCTGTTCTTCACTTTGAGCCTCCTGTGTGCATATTATGCAAGTATGCGCATGTCATGCATGACGCATGACCAGCGTCGTCGCTCAGGAGTCGATCATGCACAAGCCACCCAAAGTGGATTTGGGCAGGACGCGGCGAAGCGGATCACCGCATCGATCGCACGCCAATCGCCCCATGCCCAGCATCCTGGATCCGATCGAACCGGAAGAGGTACGGGAAGACGTCGAAGGGGTCGTCGAGCAGATCGTCGAGCGGGTGGTGGAGCCGGTCGATTTTCCCCATGGCCACCAGCCGGATGATGACGATGCGCCGGAGGAGGGTCGGGATGAGATTACCCGCGCTGCAGAGAGTATTCCCTCGGACAGCCCGGCAGACAGGGCGGACCAAAGCGCAGTACGGGAAGAGCACCCGCCAGTGCCGCCAAGCATCGATGACATCGTCGACCGGGATCTGATCCCCGATCGGATGTACGGCGCGCGGCACGCCAGGAAACCGGGCAAGCGATAACCCTCCCCAGCGACAAGAGGTTTTCGTGGGGCGTGAGCGCGACGATGCTTCCGAGCTGACTTACTCGTTCCTCAGGTCAATGCCGAAACCGCCAGCCAGTTCACAATCGATGATCCCGGCGGCGTAGGCGAAAAGCCAGTCTTCTGCCTCCTGCTGCGTTGCGGGCGGGTGGGACCAGTCTGGGGTAAAGCGGATGCCCATGTCCTCATTGCCCGTGGATATCTGGACGCGCCCGTTTGGTTTGCCCTGCTCAATCACCTCCGGCACGAGCAGGGCAACGTGGAATCCCTTGTAAGACCGCTTCCTCTCCAGCATTTCAGCCTCCGGCAATTTACGCAGGTCCGCGGCTAGGCTCCTGTCAGTCGCGGGAACGGACCCCAGCACTTTGCGAATCGCCCGAGCGCCGGACTCTCTTGCGTTCACGATATAGCGAGGCGCCGCTAATGCCTAGTAATGCCGCAGCCAGTGCCGGGTTTCAGCAACGGGAACCTCGGGATTACAGGGGAGCGGGTGGCCGATTTTGACCTAGACTGAAAAAGTGTCCTTCGCGCGCTTAACGGTCGCTTTGGCGCAATGCACTTCGCTGTTAGCCGCTTGCGGGCGAATGACAATGGCACGGGCAACACACTGTCATCTGCTGCCTGAATTCATGTGGATGGATGTTCACGAAGGGGGCATCATGTTGCAAGCCAGTGAAATGCAGCAACGTTTTAGTCATCTGCAGCAAACCATCAGCGAGACATCACGGACTTGTCATGCCGATGCGAAGGTTCCGCAAGACTTGATGAACTGCGTGGATGAACTCGACAAGGAATGCAAATCGGCATCGAAGGTCGTGTCGTCCAAGGATGAGGATCGGATCCGGCAATGGGTCGATGATCTCGAACGGATTGGCGATCGTGCAGACCGCGCTTGCCAGCAGGCCGGCGGTCTCGATGAAAAGGTCAAGGATGCAGTCAGTTCGATGCATTCGGAGCTTTCTGACCTGAAGCGCCAACTGCACTAACAAGCCTGACAGCCCCGGCCCAACCCGCCGGGGCTGATTGCATGCGCCGTGTCCCTTTGCCTTGCTGCAGGGGCCGTGTCTCTCACTGGCAATTGGCTTGTGCGGGCTTCCTTCTACGTTCCAGTCGACACGCCGAGACCCGCGAAGTGCAACACCCATTCGCTTTGCCCGTCGACAGCGATCAGAGCCGCCGCTTCGTCGTCGTAAAACCCGCCCACCGGGCAGGCCGCCAGGCCGCGGGCAACCGCGCCGAGCAACCAGCGCTCGCCCAGCATGCCCGCCTCGAGAAACGCATGGCGATAACCACGCGCACCTTCCGCCAGCACGTGCGCGCGATCGGCGGAAAGCACCAGCACCACGGCGGCGTTGCCGATCACGTCCTGCGACAATGCGGCCGCCTGAGCCGCAGCGGCGGAATCGCTGTCGCGCACGCGTACCAGCGCGTGCTGAGGCAGGTAGCGATACACGCCCGGCCGGAGCCCTGCGACACGATTGACGACCAGATTGATGTGGATGGCGCCCGATAGCTGGGGCGGCAGCGCCATGTCGGCCAGCATCGATGACAGCGTCGCGAGCGGCACCGGCTCGTCGAGGAAGCGCCGCTGGCTGCGCCGCTGGACGATCGTGTCGGTCACGCCTGCGGCGGCGGGCTCAGGCGCGGGCAGCGCGATGTGCCCGGCGCCTGCCTTGTCGGCCAATAGCTGCAGCGACGTGGCCCGGTGCACCATGCCTGTCACGCCGATTGTCAAGCCGGAGGGTACCGGCGGCGCTGCGAAGCGCGCGCGCGAAGCTTCGCCGGTGGACGCCACGCCGCTGGCTGCGGGTCGCAGATCCATGACGGCGAGCACGCCTTCCTCGAGGCCATCGACACCGATGGCCTTAGCGGCCAGCATCTCGTCAAAGCGCGCGACGAGCGTCGCCCGCATTCCCGCCTGATGCCCCGCGAGCCGCAGATTCTCAAGCAAGTGGCCAGCGTCCGCAACCGCATAGCGATAGGCGCGGTCGCGGTACTTGTAGCCGGTGCGGCGGAACACCGCAGTCAGCACCACGGCCGCGTCGGCGCCGTCTGCCTGAGGCGCGCCGAGCGCGGCCGGTGCAGGGCCCAGCGCGTCGAGCCGATTGTGCTCCGGGTCGTAGTGATAAAGCCCAGCCGGCAAGCCCTCGACCTTGTGCGCCACGACATAGAGCTCGCTGGGAAACAGCGCGCCGGAAGATGGCGAGGCGCGCAGTGTCAGGCCACCGCGCCGCGCCGTGATGCCGGCCGACAGGTACAGCATCTCGCCCAACTCGGCAACGCTCAGGCGCTGCTTGCGCGGTGAGGGGGCGCGCAGTGCGTCGCTCAGGCCGCGCTCGTGGGTCCTGTCCCGCGCGAGGGCGATGTGCGGCACGTCGGGGTAGCGCTTGAAAGCGGGCGGCGGCGCACCCCATTCGATCCCCGGCGCGCGCTGGAACACGCGGCTGCGCGACTCGGACGAGAATTCGTGATAACGGATCACGGCATCGACCGGGCCAGATCCGGCGTCGGCGGCGTTGGTCCAGCGGACGGCGACTTCGCTGGCACCGTGACGCGTGCCGAGGAAGAACGCCATGCCGAGAGCGGCGAGGACGGTCAGCGCCTTGCCGACCGCGACTGGGCCGTGCATGCCGCTACGGATGGACTGCTGCGCTGGCTGGGACGGTGCCCGCCGCAGCCAGCGCAACACGGCCGGCAGGTTGAAAATCAGGTGCACCGAGACAAGCAGCAGCGTGCAGTAGCCAAACAGGTAGTGCCAGTCGAACACCGGCAACTGCTGATTGGCCACCCAGAAAACACCGAGACTTGCCGTCGTCACCAGGTAGGCGATCAGCAGCAGGCTGGTTTGCACATTGAGCGCCTGACGCGATGGTGTCCGTCCGCGCCACGTCGACACGGTGACATACATTGCGTACATCGAAAGCGGCAACAGAACCCAAAGGATCTTTGGCACCATGTCCTGACACGCCTTGCTGGAATATGGAACGCGACGGAACCTAAACTCTATCCCTGTCTACCTGGTCAGGCTACAGTCTATCGACCCTTGCAGCGCTGCTTGCAGCACCTGCTGGCGCGGTCTGTGCCAACGTGGCTGACGTAGGACGTGTCCGCCTTGGGCGTTGGGATGCGCGACAAGTGCCGCCCCCGGTACGCCGTTACGCCGGCGGTGGCCCCACCCGCTGCTCCGCCTGGCTTTCCAGCCATTCGCGCCATACGGCGAGCAGCACGGCGAGGATCACCGGCCCGACGAACAGGCCTATCAGGCCAAACGCGGCGAGTCCGCCCAAAACGCCGAACATCACCAGCAGGAACGGAATCTTGGTGGCCCCGCTGATGACCAGTGGACGAACGACGTTATCGACCCAGCTCACGGCCGTAGCGCCCCACAGCAGGAGTCCGATCCCCGCCACGGTGTGGCCGGTGATGAGCAGCCATACGCCGATGGGGACCCAGATCGCAAGCGCACCAAAGGGAATCAGCGCAAGGATGGCAGTGGCAATGCCCCAGAACACCGGCGCGTCGACGCCCGCCACCCAGTAGCCGATTCCGGCGAACGATCCTTGGGCGACTGCGGCGAGGAAGAGGCCGAATACCACGGCCCGCGCGGTGTTGCCCACTGCGATGACGTACCCGTGCGCGCGCGGCCCCAGGACCCCTTGCAGGAGCAGGCGCAACTGCGCGAGCAACTGCTCGCCGTCGCGGAAGAAGAAGAATGCCGTAAGCAGCGTCACGCCAATGAGCCCTGCGTTGAGTCCCACACCGCCGGCCAGCCTTGCAAGGGCGCCGCCCCACCGTTCGATCAGCGCCGTGACCTGGGCACGCAGGGTTGCGCGGTCACCCAACAGCACTGACAACCATTCCTGCAACCATTCGCCGACCCAGGGCAGGCGTGCGAGCGAATCCGGCAGTGCGACGCCCGCGTTCACGATCTCCGCCGCCTCCCGGTAGGCGGCGACCATCTCGGCACGCAGGAGGATGGTGAGCCCGATAAGCGGCACGCCCAGCAACGCGGCAAGTACCAGCGTGGAGAGCAGCGCCGCCCAGGTTCGCCGCCGGCGCAGCATGCGGCGCAGCCATGCGTTGAGCGGCCAGGTGACAAAGGTGAGGATTGCGGCCCAGGCAAGTGGCACAAGGAACGGCCGCACTATGACAAAGGAAAGGGCGAGGAGCCCGCCGAGCAGGCACACCAGAAGACTCCGGCGTACCCATACGGCTGCTTGGAAATCGTTCATGGAAGGGCATGTGGGTACGGCATCCGGGGCGATGCGCGTTGCCACTATGCTAACCGCGACGCATCACGCCGCAAAGGAGGCGCTATGCTGGCGCGACAGAACAAACGAGACAGAACAAGCGAGACAGTATCCGTCCAGCCGGTTGCAGGTGCGAAGTCTGTGTGCGGAAGGTGGCGAGGCGGGTGCCGATCAGGGCGCAGGACGGCAGGCTCCCGACCGCGCGCCGATCCGGCAGCATCGCGCACATGGCCAAGAAATCCGCGCCCGCGTGCGCGCTGCCTTTCTATGCTGGAAAGTAGCGTGGGGACGTATTCCCGAGGATGGCAAAGCCATGAACGCCATGAACGACAATGCAGCCCTGGCCGGCCGGATCCTGGAGGCCGCTCTGATGCTCGGCGAGCGCACCGGCTGGGACGCCCTGCATCTGCATGATGTCGCCGACGACATGGGCATCGGCCTGGACGGGATCCATCGGCATTACCGGCAGAAGGACGACCTGGCCGAAGCCTGGTTCGAGCGCGCGGACCTTGCGCTGGTGCGTGTGTCCGCGCGTGAAGGCTGGGGTGCCCTGTCGCACCGCGAGCGGCTGGAGCAGGCCATCCTCGCCTGGCTGCAGGCGCTGGCCCCGCACCGGCAGCTCACTGCCCAGATGCTGCGCTACAAGCTGCAGCCGGAGCACGTGCATCTGCAGGTGCAGGGCCTGCTGCATATCAGCCGCACCGTGCAGTGGCTGCGGGAAGCTGCCCGCCTGCCAGAATCCGGCTGGCGGCGCGAAGTGCAGGAGGTCGTGCTGACCGGCATCTTCCTCTCCACCTTCGGCTGCTGGCTGCGCGACCGCTCACCGGATGCCGGCCGCACGCGGGCCTGGCTCGGCCGGCAACTGCGCTGCGCCGAGCGCCTGGCCTCGCGCGGGCCTGGGGATACCGGAGCCCGGCCCGGATGGACACGATCACCCACGCCTTGATGGGCGCGCAGGTCGCGCTGGCCGTCCCCATGGACGAGGCTCCCGGCCGGCGCCTCAGCACTTGCGAACGACTGCTGCTTGGCGCTGCCGCCGGAGCCTTTCCGGATATTGATTTCCTGGGCTTCCTGGTCCATCCGCTGCGTTTCCTGGCCCACTGGCATCAGGGGCCGACGCATTCGCTGCTGCTGCTTCCTGCCTGGGGCGCATTGCTTGCCGGACTGTTCTGCCTGGTGACGCGCCGGCGCCAGGCCTGGCGCGAAGCGCTCGCCGTCAGTTGCCTCGGCGTGGCCAGCCACATCGCGCTGGACCTGATCACCGTCTATGGCACCCGCATCTTCTATCCCGGTTCCGAACGGCGTTTCAGCCTCGGCACCACCTTCCTGGTCGATCCGCTGCTGAGCGGTATCGTTGTGTCCGGCCTGGGCCTGGCACTGTGCCTGGTACCGCAGCGGCGTGCACGGGCAGCGCTGGCGGGCGTGGGGCTGCTGTGCGCCTATGTTGGCGTCCAGGGTGTGCTCAGGCAACGTGCGCTGGAACTGGGCAACGAATCCTTGCATGCTGCCGGCATCCAGGCGCAGGGCGTGGACGCGCTCCCCCAGCCGTTTTCTCCGTTCAACTGGAAACTGATCGCCCGCGCAGGGACGGACTACCATGTCGCCCACGTCAACCTGGCCGGGCATCCTGCCTGGGTGCCGCCATGGCAGGTGCTGGGGCGCCTGCCCGCCATGGCCAGGGCCTATGTGCCGCCCGCGCGCATGGCCTGGACACAGCGGCCGCGGCTGCCGCAGGCTCGGGCTGAGCGGGCGCTCGCATGGCAGCTCTGGATGCGGCCGGACTTTGCCGATTTCAGGCGATTCGCAGTCTATCCGGCCCTTTCCGCCATCACGGCGATGCCGGCAACACCGCTGCCGCCGGTCGAAACGGCCGCTTGCGTCTGGTTCACCGACCTGCGCTATGACTTGCCCGCGGTGGAAGACATCTTCCGCTATGGCTATTGCCGCGACAGTGCGCAGGCACCATGGCGGCTATACCGGCTTGGCTATTTCAGCAAGGACCAGCGCCAGCGCCTCGACTAGCACTGAATGCTTGTGGCGCTTCACGCGATCCAGTGAAGCTTGCGTTACCCGCTTGATCGCTGTTCCCGGAGGTTCCGTCCGCCGGGGAAAATGCCGTAGTACCATCAATTTACCCACGCGCCAAGGAGCAGGGCATGCAGTTTCTCTGGCCGCAGATGCTCTGGTTGCTGCTGGCGCTCCCGGTGCTGGCGGCGGCCTACCTGTACCTGATCGCGCGGCGCAAGAAATCCGCCCTGCTGTATGCCAGCCTTGCGCTGCCCCGCGCCGCGCTCGGACGGCGCCAACGCCTGCGGCGTCACATCCCTCCATTGCTGTTTCTGCTTGCGCTGGGCGCGGCCCTGCTGGCTTGTGCCCGCCCTACGGCGACCGTTACGCTGCCGTCCGACACCATCACCCTGGTACTGGCGATGGATACTTCCCGCAGCATGGAGACGACCGACGTCGCTCCGACCCGGATCAGCGCCGCCCAGCAGGCTGCGCGGGATCTCATCGTGGGGCTGCCGGCCAGCGTGCGCCTGGGCATTGTCTCTTTTGCCGCCACGGCGACCGTGGTGCTGCCCCCCACCGACAACCGGCGGGACATGCTTGACGCGATCGATCGCTTCCAGCTCCAGCGCGGCACGGCGACAGGCAGCGGACTGATCCAGGCGCTGGCGATGTTGTTCCCCGACGATGGCATCGACCTGGAAGCGATCCTCTTCAGTGGCGAGTCGCTCGCACCCGGGCCGGGGGGCAGATCGATGACAGAGGCCGCCGCGGCGGACGCCGTCCGCAAGCGCGACCAGGAGCGGCCGGCGGCGCAGCCCGGCTCTTACCGGCACGGTGCGGTGATCCTGCTCAGCGATGGTCGCCGCACAACCGGCCCGGACCCTCTGGATGCCGCGCGCATGGCCGCCCAGCGCGGCGTGCGTGTCTATACCGTGGGCTTCGGTACGTCGCTGGAAGCGGGTGTGGCAGTGTCGAACCTGTCTTTCTACATGCTGCTGGATGAACCCACCTTGCGCGCGGTCGCGACGCTCACTGACGGCGAGTACTTCCAGGCTGGCTCGGCCGCGGACCTGACGCAGGTGTATCGCCGGCTGAGCGCCCGTTTCGCGCTCGAGCGCAGGGAAATCGAAATCAGTGCCTTGCTGGCGGCGGCCTCGGTCCTGCTGCTGGTGGCCGCGTGCGGGCTGTCGCTGCTGTGGTTCCGGCGGTGAACTGAAGCGCGGGCGACCAGGCCGCGTTCAGCGCGGCGAGCAGCTTGTAGTGCCGTGATGAATGCCATCATGCGGCAGTGCAGGGCGCCATGGGCGTGGCCTTGCTGGACATCCTAAATGGCGCGCCAGCCGCGACGGCTTGAACTCGCCCTGGTTTGGCACTAACTTGGATTCACCCGCGCGGGGGTTCGCGGTTCAAGAGCAGGGGCAACAATGGCCCAGCGCTCCACGATACCGCGGCCCGTTTGTGAGCGGCGGCGCGTAGTGGGCGTCCCCCATCCTCTGTTCAAGCCCGCCGCCGCACAAGAGGAGTCGACCATGCGCATTTCACCTTTTCTGTTCGGCATCTTGATGGCGGGTTTGATGGGGCTCGGCAGTTGCGCCATGCCGGATCGACCGCAGCCGGCCGCGCCTTCGGATATGTCGAAGCAGTCGTTATACGATCGGCTTGGCGGTAGCAAGGCGATTACAGCGGTCGTGGACGATTTTGTTGCCAATGTCGCGGCTGACACACGCATCAATGCGAAGTTCGCCAATGCCAATATCCCACGCCTGAAGATGAGGCTGGTTGAGCAAATCTGTGCTGGCACAGGGGGGCCATGCACTTACCAGGGCCGCGACATGCGCAGCGCGCATGCCGGCATGGGGATCACCAACAGCGAGTTTGACGCGCTGGTGGATGATCTGGTGAAGTCGCTCAACAAGTTCAAGGTGCCGGGGCCCGAGCAGAAGGAGTTGCTCGGCATACTCGGGCCGATGAGAAAGGATATTGTCTCGCGCTGAACCTGCGGTGCCCCGCGCGATGTGCGAGTGTGCTTCCCTGGTATCGATCAGCCGAATGGGCGAGTTCGGACGGAATCTGGCGTGCGCGCCGGTTCCTGCCTTCTCGCCTGGGCGCCGATCCGGCGCCCGATATTAGGGAACAACCAGAGAACAACCAGAGAACTACCGCGCCACGCCGTACCGGGCCGCGGGCTGGTCACGTGACAGATTGGGGCCGAGCGCGGCACGTGCGGCTTCGAACGCCTTCCAGTCCGCGTCGTCAGGCAATGACGGCACGGTAATCACTTCACCCAGGTCAAGCCCGGCCAGAGCGGCATCGACCAGATCGTCGCCGCTCATCACAATGCCTTGCGGCAGGTTCTCGACTGGCTGGCCGGCGGTGTCCCAGAACTCGGTTCGCGTCGCGCCGGGAAGCACGGCCTGCACGCGCACGCCCTTGCCGGCAAGCTCATGCTGCAGCGACTGGGTAAAGGCCAGCACGAACGCTTTCGAGCCGCCATAGACGCCATTCAGGACCTCGGGCGCCACCGCCACGATCGACGCGATATTGATGATGGTGCCTTCGCCGCGCGCCACGAACACCGGCGCAGCGGCATAGGTAAGGCGAGTCAGGGCCGTGACGTTGAGTTCGATCATCGCCTGCATCTTGTCGACATCCGATACCAGCAACGGCGCCGCGGCGCCAATGCCGGCGTTGTTGACCAGCGTGGTGATGCTGGCATCGCTGCGCAACAGCGCTTCGATGCGCCGGAGATCGGCGGCCTGGCCAAGGTCCGCGGTCACGATCTCGACCGAGCGGCCCGTGTCGTCGCTAATGCGGCGGGCCAGCGCCTCAAGCCGGGAGCGGTTGCGTGCCACCAGGATCAGGTCGTGACCCCGGCGCGCGAGGCGGTCCGCATAGAGGGCGCCGATGCCGGAAGATGCGCCGGTGATGAGGGCGGTGCCGGCGTGGGTGTGCGTAGTCATTGTCAAAGCTCCGGAGTTCAGGGGGAGGAGACGCCGTCGCCAGACTGGCCGGCTGCGTGAACTCAAGAGTAGGGGCACAAGGGCATGGCGCCAATGTCATAGATGCCACCTTTTCTGCCACCGCCGCCAGCGGTGCTCTCACAGCAAGGAAGGGGGTTCCAGTTGAACCGACCGGCATCCACCGATGTTCCCGGTACCGGGCGAGCAAACGGATATGTACCGGATTGTGGCGTCCGCTGCGCCAGATACAGTGCGATACACGGAGAAGCGCCGGCACCCATACAATATCGTCGACGCAGACTAGCGGTTCACCTGACTTTTCTGAGGGGATGCAAGATGGATGCACACGTCGACCATATTCTGGTTGTCGATGACGACCGGGAGATCCGGGAACTGGTATCGACCTACCTGACCAGGAATGGCCTGCGTGTGACCGTAGCGCAGGATGGCAGGCAAATGCGGTCGATCCTGGAGGCCAATGCTGTCGACCTGATCGTGCTCGACGTCATGATGCCGGGTGACGATGGCCTGGTGCTGTGCCGTGAACTGCGAGCCGGCAAGCACAAGGCCACCCCGATCCTGATGCTGACCGCGCGCAGCGACGAGACCGACCGCATCCTCGGCCTTGAAATGGGTGCCGACGACTATCTCCCCAAGCCTTTCGCGGCGCGCGAGTTGCTGGCTCGCATCAAGGCGGTGCTGCGCAGGACGCGCATGCTGCCGCCTAACCTGCAGATCACCGAAGCGGGCCAGTTGCTGGCGTTCGGCGACTGGCAGCTGGACACCACGGCGCGGCACCTGATCGACCGCGATGGCATCATCGTCGCACTGAGTGGCGCGGAGTACCGCCTGCTGCGCGTGTTTGTCGATCATCCGCAGCGCGTCCTCAACCGCGACCAGCTGCTCAGCCTCACGCAAGGCCGCGAGGCGGAGATGTTCGAACGGTCGGTCGACTTGCTGGTCAGCCGCTTGCGCCAGCACCTCAAGGACGATGCGCGCGAGCCCCGCTACATCAAGACCGTGCGCAGCGAGGGCTATGTGTTCTCGATGCCGGTTGAGATCCGGGAGGCCCGGCAGTGAATCTCCGAAGATTGCCGTGGCCCCGCACGCTGGGCTCGCGGCTGTTCCTGATCTTGCTGGCGGGGCTCGTGGTGGCCCATGGCCTGTCTTTCGGCGTGCTGTTTGCGGAGCGCTACATCACCGCGCGCCAGGTGATGCTTGGCACGCTGGAAACCGACGTTTCCACGTCGATCGCCATCCTCGACCGCTTACCCGCGGCAGAGCGGCCGCAGTGGCTACGGTACGTTAATCGCGGCAACTACCAATATGTACTCGGGCCGGGCCTGCCGGGCATGCCGGAGATGAGCGAGCAGGCCAAGGAGATCGCTGACCGCATTACCGAGGCGAGCGGTGGCCGCTTCCCCGTCAAGGTCGAATCGATCCCGGGGCAGGGCAAACGCCTGCAGGCGCACCTCACCCTCAGCGACGGCAGCCCGCTGACCATCGACGTGCATCCGAAGCCGACTCCCGTCGCGCAATGGCTGCCGTATGTGCTGGTGCTGCAGTTGCTGCTGCTGGTGCTGTGCTGCTGGCTGGCCGTAAGGCTGTCGCTGCGGCCGGTAGTGGCGCTGGCCAATGCCGCCGACGCGCTCGATCCGAACGCAGCGAGCGAGCCGCTGACGGAGACCGGCCCGACGGAACTGGTGCGTGCCGCGCGCGCGTTCAACGCCATGCGCGAGCGCATCGCCCGCTTTGTCGAGGAGCGCGTGCAGATCCTGGCCGCGATCTCGCACGACCTGCAGACGCCAATCACGCGCATGAGGCTGCGTGCCGAGATGGCGGACGACTCCGAAGACAAGCGCAAGCTGGTGCACGACCTCGCCGAGATCGAGACGCTGGTGAAGGAGGGGCTGGCCTATGCACGCGCCATGCATGACGATGGCGAGAAGGCATCGCGGATCGACATCGGGTCTTTCGTCGAGAGCCTGGCCTACGACTATCAGGACACCGGCAAGGCAGTCACGATCCTGCAGAACATCGGCGGCGCCATCACGACGCGCCCGCATGCCCTGCGCCGCATCCTGACCAACCTGACCGACAATGCCATCAAGTTCGGCGGGGCGGCAGAGTTGAGCGTGCGGCGCGACGGCGGCGCGGTGGTGATCGGCGTGCTCGATCGTGGCCCCGGTATCCCGGCAGAGAAGCTCGAATCGGTGATGCAGCCGTTTGTGCGGCTGGAGGAATCGCGCAACCGGGAGACCGGCGGCACCGGCCTGGGCCTGGCCATCGCGCATCAGCTGGCGCTGGCGATCGGCGGTTCGCTGACGCTGCGCAACCGCGATGGCGGTGGGCTCGAGGCGCAGCTCAGGCTCGGGTGAGCATTGAGGGCGACATCAATGACCAGACCCGTCCAGTTACTGCAAGACTGGATTATCAGGGCTCGGCAGATCCAGGATGCGGCTGCATAACCGGCGGCCTCTGGCAGGCGAAAAACAGAGGGAAGCCAAAAATGAATTAACGACGTAATGAAAACGTCCCCGGCATAACCGTCGTAACGGCCGCTACCGGGAAGCAGAACTCGCGCCGCCGCTTGCGCCCTCATTTTCCCGCAGCCTTTGCCAGGACTTGGTCAACCTGGCCCCATGTCCGCTGTCCGCGGCCAGCAGCAGCGCTTCGATGCTTGATTCGAGGCCTGCAAGCCCGGCATCTCCGGGCCTTGCGGCCCTCATCCCCTGAAACTCCTTGCCGATGCGCTTGGCCAGCTTGTGGACAAAGTCGGGGTCAAGATCACCTTGCACTGCGGCCTGCCTGATGTGCTCGATCAATTTCTCCAGGCCCTCGGGTGTGGTCTCGCTGGCATATGGCATTTCCTGTGTCATTGGCAACTCCTTGGGCACGCCGGACTATTCTAGGTCGAGGATTCGTCGGGGGGAGTGCATCTTTCACGAACACCGGAACCAGAATCGCGTCGATATGCGCGATACGCCAGCTAGAATCTGGAAAGGGCTCTCCTTGGTACGGAATCATGAAACACGAATCCAGCTCCATGCAGAACGGGTCGCCGGATGCTCGGGGCGCGGGACGCTCGGGCACCCTGGCGGATGAGGGGGGCTTGGCCAATGGCAATGAGTTCTACATTAACCGCGAACTCAGCCAGCTAGCGTTCTTTGGCCGCATCCTGCAGCAGGCAGCCGATCCCGCCATTCCGCTGCTCGAGCGCCTTCGTGCCCTGTGTACCTTCAGCAGCAACCTCGATGAGTTCTATGAGATTCGCGTAGCGGGCCTGAAGGAACAGTGCGCGCTTCAATCGCCGGTTGTCGGTCCGGACGGGCTCACGCCGCAGGTCGTCTATGCCACGGTTAACCAGCGGGTGCGTGAGCTGGTCGATCAACAGTATCGCCTGTTCAATGATGTGTTGATTCCCGCCATGGCGGAACAGCAGATTTGTTTCTTGCGGCGGCCATCGTGGAACGCTGAGCAGAAGGCCTGGATCCGCGAATTCTTTTTCGCCGAACTGATGCCGGTCCTGACACCTATCGGGCTGGATCCGGCGCATCCGTTCCCACGCGTTCTCAACAAGAGCCTGAATTTCGCGGTTGAGCTCGAGGGCAAGGATGCGTTCGGCCGCAACTCCGGCAATGCGATCGTGCAAGCGCCACGAGCGTTGCCACGTGTGATCGCACTGCCGGCGGACATTTCGGGATGCGAGCATGGCTTTGTCTTTCTCTCGTCCATCCTTCACGCCCATGTCGGCGAACTTTTCAGTGGTATGTCGGTACGGGGCTGCTATCAGTTCCGTGTGACCCGAAACAGTGAATTGTTCGTGGACGAGGAGGAGGTCAAGAACTTGCGCGAGGCGCTGCAAGGCGAATTGCCGCACCGCCATTTTGGTGACGCGGTCCGGCTGGAAGTCGCGGACAACTGCACGCCGGCAATGACGACATTCCTGCAGGAACAGTTCGGGCTGGCGCCAGGTGAAGTGTTTGCGGTCAACGGGCCGGTCAACCTGGTTCGCCTGATGCAGGTGCCGGATCACGTCGACAGGCCGGAACTGAAATACATGCCTTTCCGGCCGGGCTTGCCGAATATCTTGCACGAACATTCCGATGTCTTCCGCGCCATGCGCGAGGGCGACATCCTGCTGCACCATCCATTCCAGTCATTTGCACCGGTCGTCGATTTCGTCAGGCAGGCGGCAGAGGATCCCGATGTCGTGGCGATCAGTCAGACCGTGTATCGAGCCGGCCACGACTCGGTCCTGCTGTCGGCACTCATCGAAGCTGCGCGCAACGGCAAGGAGGTCACCGCCGTGGTGGAATTGCTGGCCCGCTTCGATGAAGAGGCGAACATCGGCTGGGCGGCGCAACTGGAGGCAGTTGGCGCGCATGTTGTCTATGGCGTCGTCGGTTTCAAGGCACATGCCAAGATGGTCATGGTGTTGCGGCGAGAGGGTGGAAAGCTCAGGCGCTATGTCCATCTCGGCACGGGGAACTATCACCACGAGACATCGCGCACTTATACGGATTTCGGGTTGCTGACATGCGATGACTCGCTGACGCAGGACGTCGCGCAAGTCTTCAGCCAGCTGACCGGCCGCGGACAGACGCAGAGCATGACCCATATCTGGCAATCGCCGTTTACCTTGAAGAAGCAGTTGCTGGCGGCGATCCGAGGCGAAGCCGAGCACGCCAAAGCCGGGCGCAAGGGACGGATTATTGCCAAGATGAATGCGCTGCTGGAGCCAGAGTTGATCCAGGCGCTCTACGATGCCTCACGTGAAGGCGTGCGCATTGACCTGATCGTCAGGGGCGCCTGTGCACTGCGACCGGGCGTGGCTGGCCTGTCGGAGCACATTGCGGTGAAATCGGTCATGGGCCGATTTCTTGAACACTCGCGCATTTTCTACTTCCACGAAGGCGGGGCAGAGAGGGTCATGCTGTCCAGTGGGGAATGGATGGAACGAAGCCTGTCCCGGCGGATCGAGATCTGTTTTCCCATCCTGGATCCCCGGCTGAAGGAACGGGTTATTTCTGAAGGCCTGAAGCCGTACCTTTCCGACCGGCGCGACACGTGGGTGATGACGCCTGGCGGCAACTATGAGCGTCAGCTTGTGCAGGACGGCGAGGCAGCGCAGAACATATTGCTGTCAGCACTGACCTGAGTGGATGGGCAATGGGATGATTGTCGCAGGAGGCATCACGACTACGTCGCGACGCCACAGACATTAATTGCTCAGGCCGCGGCCGCCAGCGCCGGATAGTCGGTCAGGCCGCGCGCACCGCCGCCGAACAGCGTCTCGCGCTCATGCACGTTGACGGGTGCGCCTTGCCGCAGGCGTTCGGGCAGGTCGGGGTTGGCGACGAATGGCCTGCCAAAGGCGATCATGTCGGCCCAGCCTTCGCGCAATGCTGTGCGTGCACGTTCCGCGGTGTATTTGCCGGCATAGATCAGCACGCCAGTAAAGGCCGCACGCAGATCCCGTCGTCAACGCAGCGCGAGAACCTCGCCAGAAACCACCTGTGCCGGGGTGGCGTCGTGCTTGCGCGCGATCGCGGCGACAACCGGGTCTTTCAACACCTTGCCGTAGGTACCGAATCGGCCACGGCCGGTCCGGTGAGGCGGAACGTGCCGACGCCGAAGGAAGGGATGCTCATGGATCTTGCGCTGGCAGGGCTCGGCATCGTGTGCCTGTCGGATTTCATGACGCGCGACGATCGGCGCAGCGGGCGGCTGGTGCAACTGTTCGAGGCGCAATCGCTGGATGTGCGCCAGCCAGTCAACGCGGTCTACTACCGCAATACCGCGCTCGCTTCGCGTATCACCTGCTTTGTCGACCACGTGGTCGACGCGCTCGGCACGCGGCCATTTGACGAATAGGGGCGTCCAAGCAGGGCGTCGCGAGGGCGTCAGATGCCGCCCAGCAGGTCGTGCGCATCGACGATCGCATAGGCGATCTCCGGATGCTGCTCCATGCTGCGCCGGATGGCCGCGGGAATGGACTGGCGGATCTTGCGGCACAGGCCCGGCTGTTCCTGCACCTGGATATTGATGCCGCGCACGGTCTTCACGCCGCGCGCGCTGGGCGTGATGGTCAGCACGATGTTCAGCTGCGCCTGCATCAGGCCCTCCATGCGGCGCAGGTCGGCCAGGCTGGTCAGGTTCTCGAGCCGTTCGACCAGGCGCTTTTCTTCCGCGCGGGTCAGCCGCAGCACGCGCAGGTCGGCGTTGGGATCGCTCAACAGCGCTTCGCGCCCGCAGATGCAGGCGCCAGGCGGGCACTCTGTGCGAAGGGGGAACGGCGCAGTCATGGGGCGCGCGGCGGTGGCTCCGCCGGATTCCGGGGCGATGGCGGGATATGTTAAATCAGGTTGCCGGCCTGCGGTTCGTGTACCGCAACAGAGCGCGACCACGCCGCTCCATGCCACGCCCTGGTCGTTCCCTGAGGCCGGACTCGCCGCGTGTCGGCACCTCCGGCAGCAGCGAGGCTGCAGAAACGGGGGGAATTCTGCGGTAAAGGCCAATCCGTTTTATGCTCGCGGCAGGTTGCCAGGACAGCCTGCCGACCATCGACAATCACTGCAACCGCGACAACACAAGCCACACCAGGAGACCCCATGGCCCTCTCGATGTACGACGTATCGATCCCGCCGTTTATCCGCGCCCTCGGCAACCTTGCCGCGATCCTCGACAAGGGCGCCGCGCACGCGCAGGCGCAGGGCATGGATCCGGCCGACCTGATCCAGACCCGGTTGATCGCCGACATGGATCCGCTGCCGGCGCAGGTCCAGCGCGCCAGCGACGCTGCCAAGGGGTGTGCAGCGCGGCTGGCGGGAATCGAGGTGCCGTCGTTCGCTGACACCGAAGCCACTTTCGCGGAACTGCAGTACCGGATCGCGCGCACCATCGTGTTCCTGGAGCAGGTCACCCCGGCGCAGCTCGAGGGCAGTGAAAAGCGCGTGATTGAACTGAAATTGCGGCAGGGGCCGGTGACGTTCGATGGCAAGTCGTACCTGCTAGGGTTTGTGCTGCCCAACTTCTATTTCCATGTGACCACCGCCTACGACATCCTGCGCCACAAGGGCGTGCAGATCGGCAAGCGCGACTACCTCGGGCTCAGGTAAGGTGCTGCCGGCGAGCGACGCACCCGTCACGCCGGCCCGCACGCCGGCTCTAAGCGAAAACCCTTAGCCCTCTGGTATACTTATTCGTTGACCGAGCTGCGTCCGGAGCGGCCGGACGCAGCCTGCGACAGGCCACGGGGCGGACTCTCCGGCAGTGCCCGGAGCCCTGCACGGGAAACCCGGTGCTCCCCCGCGCTGCCAGCGATTGCCACGATCGTGCGCCGCCTTGGGGCGGCATCGGTCCCGCCGATCGATCCGCCATGACTGGCCCCTGGCCGAGTCCCACCATACCAAGACACTCGGCCAGCCAGAAGGCTGCCGATAATCCGTTTACGGTCCCAGAGAGACCCCACGCATGACTTACGCCGTCAAGGAAATCTTCTATACGCTGCAGGGCGAAGGTGCCAACGCCGGCCGCGCCGCGGTGTTCTGCCGGTTTGCCGGCTGCAACCTGTGGAGCGGCCGTGAAGAGGATCGCGCCAGCGCGGTTTGCCAGTTCTGCGACACGGATTTCGTCGGCACCGATGGCACCCGCGGCGGCAAATACCGTACTGCCGAGCAACTGGCCGCGGTGGTCGCCTCGGAATGGCCACAGGGCGCGGGCGGCAAGCCGCTGGTCGTGTGCACCGGGGGCGAGCCGCTGCTGCAGCTCGACGCGCCGCTGATCGATGCGCTGCATGCGCAGGGCTTCGAGATCGCCATCGAGACCAACGGCACCATTGCCGTGCCGCCCGGCATCGACTGGGTTTGCGTGAGTCCCAAAATGGGTTCCGAGCTGGTGGTCAGGCGCGGCGACGAACTCAAGGTCGTGATCCCGCAAGCGGGCCAGGACTTTTCCGCATACGAGCAGCTTGATTTCGAGCATTTCCTGGTGCAGCCCATGGACGGCCCGCTGCAGCGCGAGAATACGGCCGCCGCGGTGGACTTCTGCCAGCGCCATCCGCGCTGGCGGCTGTCGCTGCAGACCCACAAGCTGCTGGGCATCCGCTGAGCGCGGGTTTTGTCTCGGGGTTTTGCCCCGGGTTTTGCCCAACCCGGGGCAAACGTACACAATAGAGGCTGCGGGCGCACGCGCGGCGCCCGTCCAACGCAGGCGGCCTTGACCACGAAAAGGGCGCCGCTACACATGAGCAAACAAGTTTCCATTACCCGCCGGCTGGAGTTCGACTCCGGCCACCGCATCCCGAACCACTGCGGCCAGTGCCGCAATATCCACGGCCACCGCTACCGGCTGGACCTGACGCTGTCGGGCGAGGTGCTGCATCGCGAAGGTGCCTCGGATGACGGCATGATCCTGGACTTCGGCGATATCAAGGCGCTTGCCAACGAGCACCTGGTCAACAAGTGGGACCACGCCTTCCTGATCTATCGCGGCGACACCGCACTGCTGGACTTCCTGCAGTCGATGGAAGGGCACAAGACCGTGGTGCTGGATGCCATCCCCACCGTCGAGAACCTGGCCCAGGTCGCCTTCGATATCCTGGCGCCGGTGTTCAAGGACTGTTTCGGCCACCAACTGCAGCTGACCAGGCTGGTGCTGTTCGAAACCCCCAATTGCTGGGCCGAAGTCAGCGCCCCGGCAGTGCTGCCGGTGCAAGACTGAGCCAGGCGATGCCAGAGACGCCGCCGCTGCCGCTGCGCGCCCCGCGCGCGCTGCCGGACAATCCGGCCGAGGCCGCCGCGCGCGATGCGCACTACATGCGCGCCGCGCTGGAAGAAGCGCGCCTGGCCGAGGCCGCCGGCGAAGTCCCGGTCGGCGCGGTGGTGGTCTGGAACGACACCATCATCGCCCGCGGCCACAATCTGCCGATCCGCGCGATCGATCCTTCCGCGCATGCCGAGATGCAGGCGCTGCGTGCCGCCGCACAGGTGATCGGCAATTACCGCATGCCCGAATGCGAGCTATACGTGACGCTGGAGCCGTGCGCGATGTGCAGTGGCGCGATCCTGCACGCGCGGCTGCGCCACGTGGTGTTCGGTGCCACCGATCCCAAGACCGGTGCCGCGGGCAGCGTGCTCAACCTGTTCGAGCACGCGCAGCTCAACCACCAGACCACCATCACCGGCGGCGTGCTGGCTGACACCTGCGGGCAGATGCTGAAGGATTTCTTCGGCGCCAGGCGCCGCGCGCAGAAGGCCGCCCGTGGTGTTGCGGAAGGGGTTGCGGCAGGTGTCGGGGAAGGTGTCAGGGAAGGCAGCGAGGCCGGAACTGACGCAGGCTGCGCCTGTCCGACCCATCCCGAACCGAATACACAGAACAAAGCCAACGACGCATGAGTACGCCGAACAGCAGGCCGCCGCATACCGAAGTCCGACTGATTGCCTCGTCCGGCTATCCGCACGACGTTGCGGTTGCCGCGCGCGGCGTTGCCTGGCTCAAGCAGCATGGCTACCACACCACCAACCCCGACGTGATCGCCCGGCGCTACCTGCGCTTCGGCGGCACCGACGCGGAGCGGCTGGCCGACCTGCATGCCATCGGCACCGGCGTGCCGCATGAGCTGACGCTGGCGGTGCGCGGCGGATATGGCATTGCCCGGCTGCTGGCGCAGGTGGACTTCGCGCGTATCGCCGAGCAGGCGCGCGCCAGCGCCACGCCCATCGTCGGGCACAGCGATTTCACCGCGTTCCAGCTGGCGTACCTCGCGGCCACCGGCGGTGTGACTTTTGCCGGGCCGATGCTGCTGGCGGACTTTGGCGCCGACAGCGTCGATCCCTACATGTGGGAGCACTTTGAAGGCATCCTGCGCGATCCTGCCTACCGGGTCGACGTGGCGGCGCCGCAGGCCGGCGGGCAGCCGTTCAGCGGTGAGGTGGCCGGTACGCTGTGGGGCGGCAACCTGGCGATGCTGTGCAGCCTGCTCGGCACGCCCTTCATGCCGCGGGTCGAGGGCGGGGTGCTGTTCCTGGAAGACATCAACGAGCCGCCGTACCGGGTCGAACGCATGCTGGTCCAGTTGCAGCAGGCCGGCGTGCTCAACACCCAGCGCGCCATCCTGCTGGGCGACTTTTCCAACTATCGCGTCACCGACTACGACAACGGCTACGACATGGAGGCCGTGGTGGCCTACCTGCGCGACCAACTGCCAGTGCCGGTGCTGACCGGCCTGCCGTTCGGCCATTGCGCTCGCAAGCTGACGCTGCCGGTAGGCGCGCAGGTGCGGCTGGCCGCACGTGCCGACGGATTCTCGATGGCGTTTTCCGGCCATCCGGTGCTGCCGCCGGTGGCCTGAGCACCTCACGCCAGGCGCGAGCGCGACGCTGCGCATCAAGCCGCCATCCGGGTGCAAGAAATGCATCCGGATGGTAGAATGCGCGGTTATTTCCCGACTTCCTGCCGGGTTCTCGCAAGAACCTGGGCGGCCCGTGCCGCATCGCCAGCCATGGCTCCGGCATGCTCCGGCCGGCGCGATGCCTCCCCGGCAAGGCCGGCCCCTGAACGGCATGGGGGCGCACCCCGGTGCAACAACCTGCGCAACGCGGCCAGTGCCGTGACGCCACATTCTCCAGACAAGGTTCCAGACGTGCTTTCTACCGCAAACATCACCATGCAGTTCGGCCCCAAGCCGTTGTTCGAGAATATCTCGGTCAAGTTCGGCGAGGGTAACCGCTACGGCCTGATCGGCGCGAACGGCTGCGGCAAGTCCACCTTCATGAAGATCCTGGGCGGCGACCTCGAGTCGTCGGCGGGCAACGTCATGCTGGAGCCGGGCATCCGCCTGGGCAAGCTGCGTCAGGACCAGTTCGCCTATGAAGACATGCGCGTGCTGGACGTGGTGATGATGGGCCACACCGAAATGTGGGCCGCCGCGCAGGAGCGCGACGCCATCTACGCCAACCCGGAAGCGACCGACGAAGACTACATGAAGGCCGCCGAGCTGGAGGCCAAGTACGCCGAATACGACGGCTACACCGCCGAGGCGCGCGCGGGTGAACTGCTGCTGGGCGTGGGCATCCCCACCGCGCAGCACCAGGGCCCGATGAGCGACGTCGCGCCGGGCTGGAAGCTGCGCGTGCTGCTGGCGCAGGCACTGTTCTCGAACCCGGACGTGCTGCTGCTGGACGAGCCGACCAACAACCTGGACATCAACACGATCCGCTGGCTGGAGACCGTGCTCAACGAGCGCAACTCCACCATGATCATCATCTCCCACGATCGCCACTTCCTGAACTCGGTCTG